>JAOUEU010000002.1 GCA_029858555.1 Candidatus Zixiibacteriota bacterium | reverse complement strand
AGACCCGTGCGGTTTCCCTGGACAGCGTTTCCGGTTTGAACTGGAAGGGCGAGATAGCGATTGACGCGCCGGTCACGTTTTACATCAAGTTCTCGAATCCTTGCGCCCCGTCCTGCGATTCGTTGCGATCCGTCCTTAACGGCTTCAGGGTATACTCCCCGGACGGTGCCCAGTGGCAGCCGCTCACACACGTGCCGTACGAGCTTTCACTCAATCACTGGATATCCTATCACTCGGAGTGGAGCGACTATTTTGGCATCATCATTGTTGATGAATCCGGCGTGACCGGAAGTGGCGCCGATTCTCTCCAGTTCTTATGCATGGCCGTTTTTATAGGCGACGATGGATTGCCTGCCGGATTCTCCGACGTTGTCTATACTATCTCAACCCAGGTAAATGCCGACCAGGCCGGGAAAACACTGTGCCTGGACTCTGCCTCGTGTCCGCCGGATGCCTCCTGGAAGTGGGAAACCTTCGATCAGCAGTGGATCACACCGACCTGGGACGGCCCACACTGCTTCACCATCGAGGACAATACCGACACGCTGGATTTCATCATAGCACTGGACTCGGTGGATGGACTGGTCGAGGGAACCTCCGACGAATTGAAGCCGGGTGTGCCTGTGACTTTTTATCTCAAGTTCACCAATCCATCGGCAAAGAACCGGTATATCTGGTCAGTGCGTAACGCCTTTTGTGTACACTCCCCTGACGGCGCCACCTGGGAGCCACTGGAGCATCTTCCCTGGTATAACTCGGGAACATCAAGCTGGGAAGTCTATTACCCCGGCTGGAATGTCTACCCTTACTTTGACGCGAACCTGTTCGCCAATGATTTGCATATTACCGGCAGCGGGGCCGATACGATTGATTTCGGCGGTGTGGCGACCCTGCTGGGCGAACAGGAGGATGGACTCGAGCCCGGTTTCTCAGAGAATGTTTATACTATTACGACCCAGTTTGATGCCGGGCAGAGCGGCAAGACCATCTGTCTGGACAAGGCCGAGCAGTTTTATTTGCCCTGGCAATGGATGACGCACACTGCCGGCGCCGTCAGCCCCGTGTGGGAAGGACCCTATTGCTTTACCGTTGGAGCCCCACCCGATTTTGATGACGACGGCGTGCCGGATATGGTGGACAACTGCCTGACGACGCCAAATCCCGACCAGAGCGACAGCGATCTGGACGGTAAAGGGAACCTTTGTGACAATTGCCCCCTCGATTACAACCCGTTACAGCTGGACTTCAACGGTGACGGCATCGGGGATGCCTGTTGTTGCACCGGCATACGGGGCAACGCCAACAGTGATCTCGAGGACAAGTGCAACATTACAGACATTACGTATCTCGTGAAGTATTTATTCGGCATACCGACCGGCCCTCCCCCGGGCTGTCCGGCCGAGGGAAACGCCAACTCCGATCTGGATGAAAAGTCGAACATCGCCGATATTACGTACCTGGTCGCCTACCTGTTCGGCATACCTCCGGGTCCGCCGCCGCAAGATTGCCCGTAGGCGATACGTCCTGTCCCGGTTAGTCGTTACCTTCCAGCAGGTAGCCGTAAAATTCTTTGATGCGCTCGTAGTCGGAGCGGTCCCGGCCGTATTTCATATACTCTTTCAGATGTTGCCTGGCCGTCTGCCGGTCGTCCAGATTCAGGGCCACTGTAACATTTATCAGGTGCGCCCCCGGTGAATGTCGGTCGGCGGCGAACAACGTATCGGCGTAAGCCAGCGCCGAGTCGAACTGCTGTTGGTATATGAATGACAGGGCCAGACTCTCGGTAATGAAGGTCTTGTCCGGTGACAGCGAATGAGCTTCCCTCAGTATTTGAGTAGCCTCGTGGTGCTTCCCCTCGTCCATGTACAACTGACCCAGTTCATTCATCAGAGTAGAAAGGTATGGCCGGAACTTGAGCGCCCTCAGGTAATATTCTTCGGCCTTGTCATACTGACCGAGCTTGCCGTAAAGGTTACCGACCAGAGAGAGGAAATCGGCCTGGTAGGGGTCTTTCTCGGCCAGCGGCCGGGCCAGCTCCATAGCCCGGGCATATTCGCCGTTTTCCAGATATTGATAGGCTTTTTGCAGTTGCTGGTAATCGGGGAAGCGGTCCATTGATTCCTGCACCAATTCCTTGTAGCGGTCAAGATCACGTTTCAAGAGGAAATGGTTGGCATAGATAATCCAGCCGTTGCGGCTGCGCTCGTTGAGGAGAGTGTAGTAACGTTTTTCGGTGGACTCGGTACCGGTGGCCACGGCCAGAAAGGACAGGGTGGCAAAGCCAACGACTACGATGTAGTTAAAAAGAACGCGCACGGGCAGGCTTCTCCCCCGCCGCTCCACCTGGTAGAGGGCCAGCAACAGCGGCGCGAAGAAACTCAGCGACATGACATCCCAATCGCGGCCCATCGTTATGGCCGCGCCGAAGAGGCACAAAAACGCCAGCGAGCCGAGCGAAAGAAAAAGCAATAACAAAGCGATAGGATCGCGGAAATCTTTCCGGCCACATAAAATCCACAGAAGAAAAAGAAAGAGTGCACCCGGTAAAACCAGCAGGGTGATGTTGGCCAGGTCCAGCAGGTGAAGGGCACTAAAAACGGTATAATCGGGGGCTATCGGCCGCCCCGACAGCGGCGGCAGAATGAGAATTTCGAATTCCACCCTGGTCCGGTACAGCCACACGAAGAGCGCTATGCCGGCGGCGGCCCCCAGGCCGAAAAGCGCATAGCCAGCCTTTCTGACAGACGGCCACTTGACACTGTGAACAACCAGGTAAGCCAGTCCCGGCAGGAAGTAGATCGTCTGAAGATGCATCAGCCCCGCGACAACAAAGGCCGCCGCAGCCAGCCACAGCAGGCGAGGTTTATGGACGGAAGCCAGTGACAGATTGATGAACACCGCGGAGGCTGCCCACGCGATGGGATAGAATTCGACATAGCCGAAAAACAAAAGGACCGCGCCGGACAGCAGCAGGCTGAACAGACCCAGAAGCCGCAGAGGCGCCGTGCGGCAGAGCCGACCGATTATTGAGACGGCATTGTAGATAAACACCGCACCGGAGGCGATGGAGAGAATCTGGAAGGTCCAGAGCGTCGTATCGCGGGTATAGCCGCCCAGCGCGCTTTGGATGAGCCGGACAAGATAGATGGACCCCGGTTCGGCAAATTTATGGATGTAGGCTTCACCCTGCCCGAAGACGGCCAGGCAGGTGTAGCTGTCACCGAGGAGATGCACTTTGACCCGGAATATGTAAAACAATGCTGCAGCGACCGCAACCAGCAGCAATCGTGGCCAGACTGCCGTGCCCCAGAGGCGGCGATCAATGCCACTCAGGACGGCTTCGAGCCGTTTGTCGGGAAGAGGAGCAATTGTGAAGTAGCCCCAGAGCAGCACGACGAGACCGAAGAAGACGGCCGCAGTTCCGGAGAGGAAGTGCAAATGGTTGAATCCCCACATGGCTTCGGCGGGATAGAAGGAAAACACGCCCAGGAGCATCAGCGTGAATCCCAGGGACAGAGACAAGAGCATGTGTTTGAGTGACATGAGTCACAATCTATCGTCGGGGACGGGTGTCGTCAATTGAATCAATTCTTTTTTTCCACAAGTTGACAACGCCGTTGTTTTGGATATTTTTGTTTCATGAATCGACTCGAGGCGTTCATTGAAATCATCAAGGCCGAGTTTCCGGAGGATCGGCTTACTTACCAGAAATCCGTGGCGACCTTTCATCCCGAATCAGCCGAAGAGGCAGCCAAGCTTTTCCAACTGGCCAACCGTCACCGGCAGAGGCTCTACATCACCGGCTTCGGCAACAACATCGACCCGCTGGGAGAACCCTTCGTGGACATGGTCTCAATCCGCAATGACCGGCTCAACCAGTTGCTGCAGGTCTCCCCTGTCGACTTCTACGTCCGGGTCGGTTCCGGCTACCCCCTGAGAGAAATAAACAAGCACCTGGCCACGCATAATCTGTGGCTGCCGCACTCCTCGCTGCCGTATGTCGGTTCGGTGGGCGGAGCTGTCGCGGCGGGTTTGTCGTCCGATTTTCACGGTCATGATCTTCCGTTGAAGAAGTACTTCGTCCAAGCCGAGGTGGTCACGCCCGAGGGTGAGATAATAAAACCCGGCTCGCCGTGCTTCAAATCGGTATCCGGATACGACATCGTCAAGATCTTTTCAGGATCATGGGGGCTTCTGGGATTCATCGTCAACGCCACCTTCCGGGTTATGCCGATCAGCGCCGCCGGGGAGTACGCATCGATGCGGCAGAAAGCCAACGACCGGAAAGACTTCCTGGCCGGACTCGATGAGGCCAACAGCGCGCCCGACGCCGTTTACTCGCGCAAAATAAAAGCGGAATTTGATCCTAACGGCATTCTGCCAATCATATGAGACGGCGATCATGTCGCCGCAGTATGTGATTGTCCCTCGCGGATAGGGGGGTTAGATTGTTGTCTAAGACACTGCATAAAGCAGGGCTAACCAGGTAATTGTTATTAACAGGAGGCCGCTATGGCTGAAAGAAACCCCAAGCCGCAAGGCATGAGTTGGCTGAGCCCCTACCTCATCGTCAGAGACGTCAAAGGTTCACTGGAGTTCTATGAAAAAGCGTTTGGCTTGAAGACTCAGACCACCCTAACCGATAAAGATGGTAATCTGACGCATGCCGAGATGACCCACAAGGACTGCACGTTCATGATGGGTCCGGAATCGGCCGAGATGGGGACCAAATCGCCGGTCACTCTCTCGGGCAGTCCGGTATCGTTTTACTTGTATGTCGATAATGTCGATGAGTTTTTTCAGAAGGCCAAAGCCGCCGGCGCCGAAGTCATGATGGAGCCGCGCGATCAGTTCTGGGGTGACCGTATGTGTGCCCTGCGCTGTCCGGAAGGTCACCAGTGGACGTTCGCGCAGAACGTCGCGGATATCGACCCTGAGAAGGCCCCGAAGTAAGAATCTCGTGATTGCAGTGAGCCGGGCGACCCGCTGGACCACCGGGCCGTCTTTTTGCAGGAAACATTTGACGCCCCTACCTGTTGCTTATTATTACTTGAAGAACGGAAGTCAACGAATCTGACAAGAGGACCGCAATTATGGAAAGAGCTCCCGCCCATTCGGCAGTAGCCGTGCTCGGGGCTTCAACGAAAGAGGACCGATACTCGTTCCAGGCCGTCAGGATGCTAAAAGAGCACGGGCACCGGCCGATACCGGTACATCCGGCGGGGCACACCGTCGACGGCATCGCCGGCGTAAAATCACTCGACGCCATTGCCGAGCCGATCGATACCGTGACGCTTTATGTCAACGCCGGGATTTCCGACGGTGAGTTTGACAACATCCTGAAGCTGAGCCCGCGGCGTGCCATCTTCAATCCCGGTTCCGAAAACGAAGCCCTGGCCGGCAAGCTGGAGAAAGCCGGCATCGAAGTGGTTCGGGCCTGCACGCTGGTGCTGCTGCGGACGGAACAGTTTTAGCCGCCGGGCCTGCGCGCTCAGGGCTGATCGTGGTCGAGGTAAGTCAGCTTGTCGAACTTTCCCATGATCGCGCGGACGGTCGTATCCACCAACTCTTCGATGTCGATAAATTCCGAGTTGATGACGATGTCGTAATGACCGGGATCATCGATGTTGGCATGAAAGACCTTGGATATGAACTGCCGGCGGGTAGTATCGGACTTCTCGATGCTGGCGAGGGCTTCTTTTTCCGTGGCGTTGACGTATTTTATAAGGTTTTCGACACGTTTTTCTTTTGGCGCGATAAACCTTATGTGAAACCCGCGCGTGGGGCCGAGAATGAAATTGCCACCCCGGCCGACCAGTATCACACCACCCAGCCGTGACATCGACAGCACCACTTTGAACAGGTGGCGGATATAGTCCGAATGGTCCACGGATTGACCAGTGAGCACCGATTCCACCGTCAACTCCAGGTTGCTGCGAAACTTGTTGTCCAGTGACTCTATAATCCGCTTCCGGTAACCGGATGAATTGCATACTTCATCGATAACTTCGCGATGCAGGCGCACGTAATCCATCTTCTGGGCCAGGCGCGAAGCGAAGTAGGAACCGCGACTCCCGGTCTGTCGGCTGATGGTGACGATTCGCGGAGGTTTGAGACGCGGTTGGTCCTCTTCCTGAGCCTTTTTTCGTTCCAGTTCCCACTTGAGAAGCTGGCGATTGATTATGGCATCAATTGAGGGTACCAAGTTCACCTCCTCAATAAAATATACGCGCAGGTTTTGGTTTTTGGCAACCGAAAACTGGCCCGGCCGGTGCGGGGAGTTACGGCCTCATCACGGCTGCCGGTGGCTCAGGACTCCACGGCCGCGCGGATGATGGCGGCATACTTCGCGGCCAGCGGACCGGAGGCATAGTGGTCCAGCGCGAAACGCCTGCCTTCCTCGGCCAGGCGCTGCCGGAGAGGCTGATCACGCAGGAGACGCTCGATGGCAGCGGCCAGGGCGGCGCTGTCGTCAAGGGGGACCAGAAGTCCCCGCCGCTCGTGTTCGATGATGTCGGTGATTCCGCCTGACCGGGTACCGATGACGGCCGCCCCGCAAAGCATAGCCTCCGAGAGTGCCAGACCGAAGCCTTCCCGGAAGGAATTGAGCACGACGATGCCGGCGCGGTTGTAGACTCCGCGGAGCTTATCCTGCGGGACCGGCGGGTGGATGGTCACTCGCTGCTCCAGGCCGAATTCCCGAACAAGCTCTTCGATATACGGCCGCCGAGGGCCACTGCCGTAGATTTCCAGTCGAGCCCGCTCGTTGTTTCGGGCCACCAGGGCAAACGCCTTGATAAGATAGTCCACGCGCTTTTGCTCGGTAAAACGCGTGACGGACGCTACCAGGTTCTCGTCTCTGATGACGGTCTCGTCGCGGTAAAAGACATCCTCGTCATGCGGCAGAGGCAGAACGGAGAGCACCTTCTCCAGCCGGGGGTCGAGGCGGATGATTTCATCCCTCAGGAAACTGGAAACCACGGTCCAGCCGTCAAGGCCTCGGCAGAATTTCTTGAAATAGCTGTAGGTGACGTGCCTGTAGCGCGTCATCAGGCGAATATCGGTTCCGTGTGAAGAAAGCACCATTGGCAGACGATGGTTCCGCGCAATCGTTTTCATGACCAGCCCGGCCGGAATCAGCCAGTGCCCGGCCACAGCCTGGATCTTTTCCTCACGGATTATGTCCATAGCCGCCTTGCGATTGCAGTCAAGGAAGCGCTTGAATTTGAAGAGCCCGCCGACTGAGCCAAGCACCAGCTTGTGCATGGTTCCCCGGTAGGCCAAGTGCTGGTCCTTCTCGTCCGCGGCGTACCGAAAGCGATATATCTTAACGCCCTCGACCTTTTCGTACAGCGCGGCCCCGGTATCGTGGGGAGCGAGAACCACCGGTTCGATTCCGTGCTCGGTGAGGCGTCGATTCAGAAGCGAAAGAAAAATGCCGGCAAAGTCACCGCGGTAACGAGGGTAGTTGTGGGTGACAACCAGCAGGCGAATGGTGTTCTCCATATTTTCCATGTTAAAAAAAAACCGCACGCGGAAAAATATAAATTTATGGCCTCTCCGCGATTTGTTATATTCGATTGAGCAGCCATGAAGTCAAACGAAGATATAAAACTCAAACTGGCGCCGGACCTGGACTTCCGCGAGATTCTGACCAATCCCATCCTGGACATTGCCGCTCGCTTCTGGGAGAGCGACCGCTATGCGGCGTTCCGCATCTGCTATCGCTCGATGCGCGTTATCGACGACCTCGTCGACGACCGCAAGGCCGGCGGCGTGACTGTCACACCCGAAGAAAGGCTTAAGTACGCTGAGTTGATGACCAGCTGGCTCGAGGGTACCAGGCGTCGTGAGGCGGGTGACGACCTTCAGGAAGAGCTGCTTCAGACCATCGACAGGTTCCATATCCCCCTCTGGCCCTGGCAGAGACTGATAAGGGCAATGATTTATGATTTGACGCACAGCGGCTATCGTTCGTTCACGACCTTTTTGCGCTATGCCGAAGGGGCGGCGGTAGCGCCCGCTTCAGTCTTTATGCATCTTTGTGGAGTGGAGTCTCGCGATGGCAAGTATGCCGCACCGACGTTCGATGTTCGCAAAGCGGCGCGCCCCCTGGCCATATTCTCTTATCTGGTGCACATAATGCGGGACTTCCAGAAGGACCATCAGAACAACCTTAACTATTTTTCAGATGGTATCTTACGGGACAGCGGGATTACCCTGGCCGAGTTGGCCGTGATAGCCAACGGGGGTGGAATCAGTCCGGGATTCCGCCGCTTGATGCGGACATATCGCGGTCTGGCGGAATTTTACAGACGGAAGGCCCGCCGCACCATTGATGGAATTTCCCCAGTTCTCCGGCAACGGTATCGGCTCAGTCTGGAGATCATCTATAATCTGTATCTTCAAATATTTGAAAGGGTTAAGCCGGACACTGGCGTTTTTACCGCAGAAGAGCTGAACCCGCCTCCGGCTCAGATTCAGCAAACAATAGAGTCGACGCTTGCGGCCTTCCAGCGCGAAAATTAAAACTTTTCTGGAAGAATCTTCCCTTTTTTTTGGTAGTCTACAATAGAATCACTGAAAAGCAGAGCAGTCTATGCCCGGCGGGCCGGCTGAGCTGTATAAGAAAATGGAGTCTTAAGATGAGAAAAGTCAGTCTATTATTGGTTCTGGCAATCCTGCCGGTGACCCTTATCGCCGACGACATGGCGGTAACCGTCTATAACAGCGACCTGGGAGTAATCAGCGAAACCAGAAAACTTGAATTCAAAAAGGGGGTGAACCGGCTGGCATTTCGGGACGTCCCCTCTCGGATCGACGCCAATTCGGTGCGCTTCGATATTGCGGCCTCAGGCAGAAATGTCACTATTCTCGAGCAGAACTATGCTTTTGACCTCGTCAGTCCGGCCAAAGTCTACGACCGCTATATTGACAAGGAGATTGAGATGGTCGACAAGGAAGGCCGACTGTATTCGGGGACGCTCCTATCCGCGGCCAGCGGCTCAATCATCCTTCGGGAAAAAGCCGGCGGTATCAAAATCGTCCTAACAGACAATATTACCGAAGTTCACTTCCCGTCGCTGCCCGACGGGCTGATCACGCGGCCAACTCTTTTCTGGCTGTACCAGTCGGACTTCGCCGGCGAGTTGGAGAGCAAGGTCAGTTACCAGACGGCGGGAATGACCTGGAACGCCGAGTATGTGGGAGTGCTGAACCCGGACGAAAACCAGTTGAGTCTGTCCGGCTGGGCGGCCATAAACAATGTTTCCGGCAAAACCTACGAGGACGCTTCTTTGAAACTCGTGGCAGGCGATATTCATCGGGTGGCTAAAAAACGCCCGCCGGTTCCCCGGTCGGCCGATATGGTAATGCTGGAATCGGCGGCGGGCGCCGGATTCGAGGAAAAAGCGTTTTTTGAATACCACCTTTACACCCTTCCGCGCAGAGCGACAGTCGCGGATAAGGAAGTCAAGCAGATATCCCTTTTTGATCCCGCTCGGGCGGCGGTTGAAAAGAAATATCTGTACAAGCCTGATTTAGACTCAAAGGACGTCGAAGTAGTCATCAAGCTCAAGAACAGCACAGCCACCGGTCTGGGTATGCCGCTTCCGGCGGGGCGTGTGCGCATGTTTAAGGCTGATGAAGACGGTTCCCTGATCCTCCTGGGCGAAGACGAGATTGAGCACACCCCCAAAAATGAAGAACTGTCTCTGGCGGTCGGCACCGCTTTCGATGTCGTTGCCGAAGAAAAGCTGGTCAACCAGATTCTGGTATCCAAACAGGTCGAGGACAGGTTGTATGAAATCGAACTCCGCAACCGCAAGGACGAAGCCGTGACAGTGGATGTCGAAAAGCGGCTATACGGGTTCTGGGAAATCCTGGAGGCCGACTTCGAGTACATGAAGAAGGACGCATACACCATGGCCGCCTCTGTCAACGTCGGCGCCGGACAGACGGCCGTCATGAAGTATAAAGTAAGATTTACCGGCAAGTAAGCCTAATGAGGGTTGACAAGGGCCATTAGTGCAATTAGATTCAATGATTTAGAAATAGGACTCACGGTTACTCTTGGAGGTAAATGTGAAATTTGTTACAAGATCTGCGCTTTTCGCGGCGCTGGGACTGTTTTTGTTTAGCGCGGCTTCGGATGCTGGAAAGCCTCGCAAGCTGCCGGCCGGCGCCTACATAAAATCGGCTAAAATCGAGATTGTTTCGGGTGACCTCGGGCGTTATCCCACGGCCATCGCAATGCTCGACTCGCTGTTTCTGCACTATGGCCCCCATGCCGAGGGACTGGACTTGATGAGGAAAGTGATGGTCGACTATGTGGAAAGAGCCTCCAACCCGGAGGCAAAAATGCCGCATGTCGAGAAGATGATGGCTTACTACGATTCGCTCAAACTGTGCTGTGAAAGCAAGGACGTAAAATCGAATTACAAGAAGGACTGCAAGGAGTTCCTGAGAGTCGCCGATTCGACCAACGTCGACTACTGGCGACGGTTTTACAACGACGGCATTGATCAACTCAACCGCATTGAGGAGACGGCCAGGAACCTGAAGACGGAGACAGACTCGGCGGCGCTGGCATACATGAGAGCGAGCCTCGAGGCAAGCACCGATTCCTGCCTGATCAATATGCGGCTGGCCATCGCCGTGGATCCCGCTGACCACCGGACCTATATCGCGCTGGGTACTGTTTATGAACAGGAGGAGAAGTATCCGGAAGCCATCGAGTGGTTGAGCAAGGCCCTGGAGTTGACGGACGACAAGGCCACGCTGGTGATTTCAATCGCGTATAATTACATCAAGATGGGGGAGTACTGTCAGTCCATTCCCTATTTCAAGCAGTATCTTGAAATGACCCCGACAGACATCGCCAACATGGCCAACCTGGCGGCGTGCTATAACAACTGCAGCTTTCTTGATTCGGCGATGATGATCTACGAGCAGATCCTCACTATCGAACCGGAAAATATGGATGCTCTTATCTCGGTGGGACTTTTCTTCAACCAGCAGGCCAGTAACGCCTCCGTCGATGCCTCGAAAGCCCGGGAAGCCGGCGATGAAGCCGGGGAGAAAGAACTGCGAGCGCGGCAAATGGAATCCTTCGATTCGGCTCTCGTCTACTTTCAGAGGGCCGCGGTGGTTGAACCGGATAATCCCGACGCGGTTGAACAGGTAGCGGTGGTCAATGCTATCAGGGGCAATTATGAGCCGGCCGCCAAAGCCTTCAGCAAGCTGGTAGAGCTAAAGCCCGGCGAGTCGGAGCACTGGACTTCGCTCGGCGACTGTTATTTGTATCTGAAGAATTACCCTGAAGCCACCAAGGCTTACGAAGAGGTGGTCAAGCTCGAACCCGACAACGTGCCCATCTGGGAGAACCTGGTGGACTTGTACCGCGAAATCAAGCAGCCGGAAAAGCAGAAGGCCGCTGAGAAAAAACTGGGCGAGCTGACCGGCCAGTAGACCGAACGAGCCGGCCGGAGTGACCCTCCGAGCACAAGTATCGTTGCACTAGAAAAATATGATGACGGCAGGCTTAACCTGCCGTCTCTTTTTTTGTATATTCCGGTCATGGTTCCGACGGCAAGATTCGCCACAATAGCTGTTTCCGGCCCGCTCCGCCGCAGTTTCACTTACCGTATACCGGATCATATCGGAGCTATTAGTCCGGGCCAGCGCGTGCTGGTGCCGTTCGGTCGCGCGCAGAAGGTCGGGTTTTTTATCGAACAGGCCGAGCCGCCGGCCGGTATTGATGTGAAGAATATCAGCAGACTGCTGGACGAGGCATCGTGCTTCGAGCCCGAGCTGTTCGAGTTCTGCCGCTGGATGGCTGACTATTATTTTGCCAATCCGGCTGACTGTTTTGCTTCCGCGCTGCCCTCCGTTCTGAAGACACACCGCAAGGCCGGCCTGGTATGGGGCCCAGCCTCACCGGCCTATCTGCCCCGGTCGTTCACAAAGCTGGTCAAACCCGGCAAAAAGCTGTCCCGAAAGACAATACAGAAACTGCAGAGCCTGGGGCTGCTGGCGCGGCTGGTTAAGGAGGGCGGGCTGGCCGAGGACTGGCCGGTCGGTCAGTCGGAGCGCAGGGAGCGTGTGAGTGGATTCAAAGTGGCCGACCCCGGCCGCTGGAGCGACTACTATTCGTCCAGCCGGTTTCATCCGGAAGTGTTTGATGGAGTGAAAGCGCGCGCGGAACTGAAGGAAGGCGGCTGGAGTGATTATCAGATCCGCAAGGCCGTTCGGGAAACCCTGCTGGCGCCGGTATATTCCGAAGAAACTGTCCTTGACTTTATTCTCCCCAGGCTGGACGTCCGCCACCTGCAACTGAACGAGCAGCAGCGCGAAGCGGTGTCTCACCTGCTGCCGAGCCTGGACAGCGGGTTCGCGCCCTTCCTTCTGCACGGCGTTACGGGCTCGGGGAAAACGCTTGTTTACTGCCACGTCTGCCGCGAGTTGATAAAGACCGGCCGCAGCGCACTGGTACTGACACCGGAGATTGCCCTGAGCGGCACCACCCTCGCCTACTTTCGCGGTTTTTTTGGGGACGAAGTCACAGTCATCCACTCGGCCATCAATGAACGGGAACGCCTTGAAAGCTGGCGGGGTATTCGCTCGGGAAAGTACAAGATCGTAGTCGGGCCGCGCTCGGCGTTATTTGCGCCACTGCCCAAGCCGGGGTTGATCATCGTCGACGAAGAGCACGACAGCTCCTACAAGCAGACGAGTCCGTCACCGCGCTTCCACGGCCGCGATGCGGCCATCATGCGGGCAAAGATAAACGATATTCCGGTGCTGCTGGGGTCGGCCTCGCCGTCGATGGAATCCTATCATCACGCCCGGACGGGGCGCTACCGGTTGTTGACGCTCACACAACGGCCGGCCGGGGCCACCCTGCCGGAGGTGCGGGTCATCGATCTGCGCACCGAAAGGTTGCGCGGCGATTTGCAGTACCTTTCCTATCCGCTGAAAAGAGAAGTCGAGCGGCGACTTGACAACCGGGAGCAGGTCATCCTCTATCTCAACCGGCGCGGCCACTCGCCGATGCTGAAATGCGCCGACTGCGGTCACGTACCCAAATGCCCCAGGTGTCAGGTCAAATTGACCTACCATCGCATCGGCAGCAAACTGACATGTCACTACTGCGGTTACCTTGCGGCCAGTTACGATACCTGCGAGCACTGCCGGGGGCGGGAGTTTCTCTACCTGGGCGTGGGCACCCAGAAGGTCGAAGAGAATTTGCCGCGGCTTTTCGCCAAGGCCCGGGCGGTTCGACTCGATTCGGATTCAGCCGGAGGGCGTCGGAAAGCCCACATCATTTTGTCGGATTTTGCCCGACAACAAAGCAACCTTTTGCTCGGCACACAGATGGTCACCAAGGGGCTGGATTTGCCCGGTGTCACTCTCGTGGGCGTGCTTTCCACCGATCTCGCCCTGGATCTTCCGGATTTCCGGGCCTCCGAGAAGGCCTTTGCCAAACTTTTGCAGGTGGCCGGTCGCTCGGGCCGCGCCGGCAAGCCCGGGGAAGTGCTGATTCAGACCTATTACCCGGACAGCCCGGTCATCAGAGACGCGGCCCGGCAGGATTATCACGGTTTCTACGAGAGGGAGATTACCTCCCGGCAGGCGCTTTCTTACCCCCCGTTTTCGAGGCTGGTGAATATCGTCCTTACCGCAAACGACGAGGCAAAACTTGAAGAGGCGGCCCGGTCTTTCCGTGAAAAACTCTCGCAGCAAGTTCATTCGGCGGGTGTCGCCGGCAGCATCATGGGACCGGCGCCGTGTCCGATGTATTACCTGCGCGGCAGCTACCGCCGGCAGGTGCTGTGCAAGACGACACAGATTGTCAAATTGGTGAAGACACTCACCGCCTGGGAAGAGCGGTCGCCCCGCTTCGATATCCCCTCGCGGATCAAAATCTCGGTCGACGTTGACCCGGACGATATGATGTAGGCAGACCGCGTCCCGCCGCACCATCTGCAGGGTCATCCCGATCCCAAAACAGCTTGGCAAGGTGGATAATATTGGATATCTTAGGGAGACTGAAATATACTGAACCCGTTACGTGATCGGACAGAGGAGCATGGCAGGACCAGGAGCATATATTGCAGCCGTCGTTTTCACCCTGGCCGGAGCAGTCGCGCTGTATCTGGGGTTTAACTCCCTGCATAAGTACCGCATGGTCAAAGACATACCCACCTCCAGGATTCGTGCCCTGGCTATGGGGCTGGTGGAGATCAAAGGTAAAGTGTCAACCGAACGGTTCATTACAGCCCCCTTCTCCGGCACTGCCTGCGTTTATTACAGGTACGTGACTCAGAAATATGAGAGTAGCCAGGGAGGTTCCAGGAAGGGCGGTATGAAAACGCTGGCCACGGGTGACAAAGCGATCCCTTTCTTTCTCGAGGACGACACGGGCGCAGTGAAAGTTGACCCGGCCGAGGCTCAGTTTGCTATTACCCGAGTCAGGAAGGTGTTTCATCAGAAGCCGGGCGACGTGGCCAGTCTCTCGGAACGGATAGCGAAGCTGAAGGAGTTAAAGTCGCAGGGGAAATTCAAAGACCCGGGAATCCCGCTCGATATCCCCCGTAACCTGATCCCGGTCGAACCCGGGGCGTCGCTGCCACACAGCGGGCGGATCTTCTCCGAGTTTCTTATCCTGCCCGGCGACGAACTATACGTAATGGGGACAGCGGCCGGCGGTACGGGCGCACCGGACAATGTTGTAATCAGGAAGGGCAGGAACGATCCTGTTTTCATGATATCGGATAACAACGAAAAGCAATGCGTCCACAGACTCAAAAGCGGGGCAGTCGGTGGTTTCGCGGCCGGGGCGCTTTGTTTTACGGTCGGCGTAGTTCTGCTGCTGCACTTCGCCGGCGTGATTTAACCATGAGTCGTGAGCCACAAGGCGAAAACCAGCCGGTACGCCAGGGCTGTCGATAACAAAAAAACCGCCGATGTTCCGGCGGTTTTTCAAGCTCAGATTCAGAGAAAACGGGGGCTCTATTTCTTTTCGCCCTCCTTTTTCTTTTCGCCTTCCTTTTTCTCGCCGGCCTCTTCTTTTTTCTCTTCGCCCGCGGCAGCTTCGGCGAGGGCCTCACCTTCAGCAGCCTCGGCAGCAGCCTCGGCCTCGGCGGCTTCTTCGGCGGTAGACTTCAGGACTGTCGGCGCTGAGATCACCACTACCGTGCTATGCACATCGGAAAGGATGTTGACGTTGGGAATCGACAGATCCTTGACGTGAACCGAATCACCGATGTTCAACCCGGTGACATCTATTTCGACTTTTTCGGGGATATCGGCCGGAAGACATGAGATTTCCAGTTCGCGCATGGTCGTCTGCATGATGCCCCCCTGGTTTTTGACGCCTTCGGAGACACCAACCAACCTTATCGGAATCGAAAGGTGAATGGGCTTATTCATGGCAATAGCGTGGAAATCGATATGAGTCACATTACTCGTAATGGGATCCCGCTGGATGTCCCTGATCACGACCTTGTTTTTTTTGCCTTCCACGGCCAGGTCAAAAATTGTGCCGGCACCGGTGGAGCCTTTGACGGCGGCCCGGAAGGCCTTGGCTTCTATCGAGATCGGCACCGGATCGATTTCCGGTCCGTAAACGACCGCCGGTATATAGCCGGCCATACGAGTCTGACGGGCGGAACCCTTACCCACTTTGGAGCGGGGATTGGCTACAATCGAAACTTCTTTCATCGCTCTGTTTATTCCTCCAGTATGTTGTTCTCGACTAAATTATCAGTCCATCTGAGACAGTGGTTCATCAAACAACGAAGTAACCGACTGCTCGTCAAAAATTCTCCTTATCGCTTCTCCGATCAGCCCTGAGCAGGTCAGAATCTCGAATTTGTCAGACAGCCGGCGGCTGCTCTGGTCAATGGAATCGGAGATAATCATCTTTTTTATGGGGGAAGCGTTGATCCTGTCGACAGCCTGACCTGAAAGCACCCCGTGCGTACAGGCGGCATAAATCTCCTTGGCGCCGCGCTCTTTGAGATGTTCGGCGGCCTGGCAGATGGAACCGCCGGTATCGACCATGTCATCCCGGATGAGTACGTTTCTGCCGCGCACGTCGCCGATGAGGTTCATCACCTGGGACTTATTGGCCTGTGGGCGCCGTTTGTCGACAATGGCCAGTTCGGCATCAAGAGCATTGGCGGTGGCCCGGGCTAGCTTGATAGAGCCGACGTCGGGCGATACCACCGTGAGGTGGTCGAGATTCATCTCGCGGAAGTGGTTGTTGAACGTGACCGAGGAGTAAAGGTGATCGTGCGGCAAATCAAAAAAGCCCTGTATCTGGCTGGCGTGCAAATCCATCGTAATAATCCGGTCGGCTCCGGCCGTCGTAATGAGATTGGCCACCAGCTTGGCGGTGATGGCCACCCGGGGCTTGTCCTTGCGGTCCTGGCGGGCATAGCCATAATAGGGCACCACGGCCGTGATACGCATGGCCGAGGCCCGTCGTGATGCCTCAATCAACATGAGCAGCTCCATGAGGTTGTCCGCCGGGGCGTTAGTGGGTTGAATAATAAACAGATCGGCGCCACGGATGTTCTCGTTTATCTGGACAAACACTTCACCATCGGAAAACCTGGTGACACTACAGTCGGTCAGATCCACTCCCACGTAGGCCGCAACTTTTTCTGCGAGCCCCCGGTTGGAGGTTCCGGTGACCAGCTTGATCTCCTCGCGAATAATCATTGGCCGACTCTTTCCCTACCAAAGTTAAACCTGTTTGACGGACTGGCACTGTCTCAAACAGGTTTTTCGCCGAATTTCATATCTGGGGCGCCAGGATTCGAACCTGGGATGCCAGCTCCAAAGGCTGGTGTCTTGCCGCTTGACGACGCCCCAAGCATTATTTTCCGAATCACCGTCGCCTACTTGGTACTCTTCAACTCCGCTTCGTAAGCCGCAAGTACCCTTTCTTCAATCAGTTTCCTCATCTCACCATTGACCGGATGAGCAATATCCTGGTGAGACCCGTCAGGGCGCTTCCTACTTGGCATGGCGACGAAGTAGCCTGTATTACCCTGAATAATCTTCATTCCGCGGACGACAAAAGCATCGTCAAAGGTTACATTGGCGAATCCCTTCAGTCGCTCTTCGTCCCGCAACGTCACCCGAATCTCTGTAATCTCCACGGTCTCCTCCGCTTAGCTTCTCTCCTGCAAGGGCAGGGTAATTGGCCTAACCGTGAACGCATGCCAATCTCCCCCGTTAAATAACTCCTCTGGCCGCACCTCCGGATAATTGACAAACAAGCCAAAATACGTAGGGCCAGTGCCACTCATTCGTACAAGCGATGCTCCCTGCTTCTCCAGCCCATCTTTGATCTTCTCATGCCCCGGATAGGACTCAAGATGGAACATTTCGAAGTCGTTGCCGGACAATCTCAGGTGACTTACAAAGTTGTTAACTGTCCTGCAATTAGGTAAACTAAAGGCTTTTCTTGGCTTTGTCAAGTCCATTTTAAGCGCCCGGTAACTGGCCCGGGTAGACACCGCGACCGCCGGGTTAACCAGTACCAGCCAATAGTCGGTTGGCAATTGACGGTCTTCTACATTCTCACCCCGGCCGGTGACCACGGCCTGACCGGTCCCGAAGAAAAAGGGGATATCAGAGCCCAACTGCAGGCCGATATCAGCCATGTCCCGACGTGCGAGACCGAGATGAAACAGCTCATTGCAGGCGATTATCGTAGCGGCAGCATCAGCCGAACCGCCTCCCAGTCCGGCCGCGACCGGTATGTTCTTCTCCAGTGCAACATCCAGACCCCGTTTGAGTGCGAACTCGTTCTGGAGCAGGCGGAAAGCGCGGGCCACGAGGTTATCCGGTCCGGTCGGTATGTCATTATTATTCTTCAGCTTAATGTCAATATGCGGTGTCCGGGTCAGCTTGAATCGCAGGCGATCGAACAGGGAAACGGCCTGGAATAACGAGTTTATATCGTGAAAACCGTCAGGGCGCTTTCCGAGGACTTCGAGATAGAGGTTGACCTTTGCCGGAGCACCTATGACGAGGTCGCTTTCGCTTACTCTCTTAAGAAACACCTGCGCCGAAATCTCCTTCTGTAGGTTTTGTATCCGGTCGGTTCGCGGCCGGGTGATACTGATTTTTCAAGATACTTGTTTCGCCGGTCAAAAGAAAGTGTTCAGATTCCGCCGCACAATGCTCCAACACTCTTGAAATATGTCGGTTTATTGTGTATATATGGGGCAACTATCTGATAGCAGGAGATTTAAAGGAGGTCGTCGATGAATCCCTTGGGAGCGCAGGGTACGCTGAAAACCGCGAATGCTGAGTATACGATTTTTCGCCTCGATAAACTGTCGTCCTATGGAAATCTGGGAAGTCTGCCTTATTCCATCCGGGTGTTGCTGGAAACCGTTCTGAGAAACTGTGATAATCGAATTGTAAGGGAGGAGGATGTCACGCGCCTGGCCGGGTATGACGCGGCCAATGTCGGTCAGGTGGAACTTCCGTTCAAGCCGGCGCGCGTGCTGCTTCAGGATTTCACCGGCGTCCCGGCGGTAGTCGACCTGGCGGCTCTGCGGTCCGCCATGGACCGGATGGGTGGCGACCCCGGGAAGATCAACCCGATGGTTCCCGTCGACCTCGTTATCGATCACTCGGTGCAGGTGGACAGCTTCGGCAACGCCAATGCCCTGACCGCAAACATGGAGCGCGAGTTCAAGCGCAACCGGGAACGCTACGAGTTCCTCCACTGGGGGCAGAAGGTGTTCCAGAATTTCCGCGTCGTACCTCCGGCGACCGGCATCTGCCACCAGGTAAACCTGGAATGTCTGGCCAAATGCGTGCTTGTAAAAGACGGCGTGGCCATGCCGGATACACTGGTCGGGACGGACAGCCACACGGTGATGATCAATGGCCTGGGGGTGGTTGGCTGGGGAGTCGGCGGTATCGAGGCCGAGGCCGTCATGCTGGGGCAGCCAATCTACATGCTTACGCCCGAGGTCATCGGTTTCAAACTGACCGGCCGGCTGGCCGAGGGAGTCACCGGTACCGACCTTGTGCTGACAGTGACCCAGATGTTGCGGAAAAAGGGCGTGGTGGGCAAGTTCGTGGAGTACTTCGGCCCTGCCCTGGATGAGTTGACCTTGCCGGTCAAGGCCATGGTCGCCAATATGGCTCCGGAGTATGGCGCCACTATGGGCTACTTTCCCTTCGACCAGACGACGCTGGGATATCTCCGTATGACGGGACGAACCGACGAGCAGGTAGACCTGGTGGAACGTTATGCCAAGGAGCAGATGCTTTTCCGGGAGAAAGGGTCGGCGGCCCCCAGGTTCACCGATACCCTGGAGCTGGATATTTCGACGGTGGAACCCTCCCTGGCCGGTCCCAAGCGCCCGCAGGACCGAATAGTCCTGAGTCAGATGGGCGACGAATTCCGCCGCGCTCTGGCCAAGCCCGTCAAGGAACGGGGCTTTGAGCTACCCGCGTCCGAGCGGGAGCGCAAGGTGCCGGTTCGCGGCAGCAGAGGCAGCCAGATTGGTCACGGCGCCGTGGTCATCGCCGCTGTCACATCGTGCACCAATACCTCGGATCCGTTCGTGCTGACGGCCGCGGGACTGCTGGCCAAGAAAGCCGTGGCCAAGGGCCTTCGCTCGCAACCGTATGTAAAGACTTCTTTCGCCCCCGGTTCCCGGGTAGTGATGGAGTATCTTGAGCGTGCCGGGCTTGTGGCTCCTCTGGAGGCGCTCGGTTTTCATAATGTCGGGTTCGGCTGTACCACCTGCATCGGGAATTCCGGCCCGCTTCCCGAGCCCGTTGTCGAGGCCATAAACGAGGGCAATCTCGTGGTATCGGCCGTTCTCTCCGGCAATCGCAATTTCGAGGGACGCGTCAATCCTTACACCAAGGCCAACTACCTGGCTTCTCCCCCGCTGGTGGTGGCCTTTGCCATCGCCGGCACCGCCAATATCGATCTGACGAGTGAACCGCTTGGCCGCGACCAGAACGGCCGGGAGGTCTACCTGAAGGATGTCTGGCCGACCGAGAAGGAAGTCGTGGAAACGATTGAGAAGGCTATTACGCCGGAGATGTTTCGCGAGCAGTATGGCGCCGTTTTTGACGGCAACCCGAAGTGGAACGAGATCCGGAGTCCTGAGGGTGACCTTTATGAGTGGGATGAGAAGTCGACCTATATTCAGCAGCCGCCGTTCTTTATCGATTTACCCAAGGAGCCGGCCGATATCGAACCAATCCGTGACGCACGGGTGCTGGCGGTCCTGGCCGACTCTATCACCACCGATCATATTTCCCCGGCAGGAGCGATCAAGGCCGACTCCCCGGCCGGCCAGTACCTTCTTTCCCGCGGCGTGCAGTTTGCCGACTTCAACAGCTTCGGATCACGGCGGGGCAACGACCAGGTTATGACCCGAGGCACCTTCGGCAACATTCGCCTGCGCAACCTTCTCGCTCCGGGCACCGAGGGCGGTGTCACCGTCCACCTGCCAAGCGGCGACCAGATGTCGATATACGATGCCGCCATGAAATACAAAGAAGAGGAGATACCGCTGCTGGTCCTGGCCGGTAAGGACTACGGGATGGGCTCCTCGCGAGACTGGGCGGCCAAGGGGACGGCCCTGCTGGGCGTCAAGGCCGTTCTGGCCGAAAGTTTCGAGCGCATTCACCGCTCCAATCTGGTCGGCATGGGTGTGCTGCCCCTGCAGTTTGCCGAAGGCGAATCGAGGGAGTCACACGGCCTGACGGGACACGAGCTGTTCACAATCGAGGGTCTCTCCAACGACCTGAAGCCGCGCCAGTCAGTGTCGGTCAAAGCCCTGTCGAAAAAAGGCGAAAGGAAATTTTACGTGACGGTGTGCCTGGACACGCCGATTGAAGTCGACTATTACCGCAACGGCGGCATCCTGCATATGGTGCTCAGACAGATGCTCAGGAAATCGTAGAAAACGGAGGCCGCAGGCGCGAACCCGGTCTGGCCATACAGGCAGGAAAACAGCGCACCGCAAACACAAGAAGAAAAGATTTCAAATGGCACAAAAGACAGTCTATGCAATATTGATAATGGCTGCGGCCGGCATTCTGTGCGGGTGTGGCGGCGGTGAGAAAGCCGAACGCGCGCCTGACACCGAGAGCGACTCGACGACCGAGATCACGAGTCAGGAGATCGTCAGCGATTCGGCTATCCCGCAGAGACCACCGAGACTTCTGGGCGAGCCGGTACTGGAGTTTGCCGACGTACCGGAAGGCGCGGATAGCGTCCTGAGGGAGCAGCGCTGGCCCGACGGCCAGTTGAAGATGCAGGCGGTCGTTGTCGGTGACCGTGCGGACAGGCACATCAGGGTGATGTACTGGTACGAGGACGGGCAGAAGCAGAAAGAAGAAGAGTATGTCAACCACCGGAAGCATGGCAAGGTAACCCAATGGTTTTTGAGCGGGATAAAGGAGTTCGAGATTTATTACCGGGACGGCCAGTTGGTTGACACGGCCCGCTGGTACTATGCGGACGGCGCTCTCAGCCAGGAAATCGTATACGCCGACGGGATGAAGAATGGTCGCTTCCGGCATTTCACCGAGGACGGAAAGCTCCAGAAGGAAGGCTACAACGTCAACGACAAACTCGAAGGCTCCTACACGGCCTGGCACCCCAACGGATCGGTCGAGTACAAAGGTCAGTACCGGGATGACAAAATGGACGGTCTCTGGCTGAAATACTACGATACGGGGGTACTCAAAGCGAAAAGCGAGTACAAAGACGGCAAGCGACACGGCCTTTATGAGGTTTATGACGAGAACGGTTACCCGATGCTCAAAGACGAATACCGCAACGGTGAGCGAGTTATACCTGATTCCGAGAAGTAACGGATGGCGCACCGGCTCACGGGCGGTTGACCACCCTTTATGGGCGCAAACACGATCCGGTCGTTATCAGGTGCAACCTGGATGTCGTTCACACCTCCTGCTGCCGACGTTACCCGGGCGAATCGCAGCAGGCAGAGTCCGACATAGGTATTGACTTTTGTCTTCGGCGCTCTTAATTACGTGAAACAGTAGCAGCGATAGTAAGGAACAACGTCATGTCTAATGCAACCCCTGAGCCGGTGAGAACCCCTTATTGCGATTACCATATAGCCGCGGGCGCAAAGATGGTCGCTTTTGCCGGTTTTTATATGCCGATACAATATACCAGCATCACCGCCGAACACCTGGCTGTCCGCAAGAACGTCGGCCTTTTCGATCTCTCCCATATGGGAGAATTTGAAGTCTCGGGCAGAGACGCCCTGGCCTTTCTGGAGAAAACCACTACTAACCACGTTGGCGCCCTCGAGATCGGACAGATCCAGTACACGTGCCTGCCGATGCCGCACGGCGGCATAGTGGATGATCTTCTCATATACCGTCTGCCGGATCGCTACATGCTGGTTGTCAACGCCGCCAACATCAAAAAGGACCTTGACTGGCTGAAATCCCACCTGTTCGGCGACGCCACGGTCGTGGACAGATCCGCCGAGACCTCTTTGCTGGCTATCCAGGGCCCCAAGGCGCAGAGCCTGTTTTCGGAGGTGACGGATGCCGACCTCGAGAGCATGCCCTACTACACATGGCTGAAGGCTCCAGTAGCCGGAGTCGAGATCGTTTTTTCCCGGACCGGGTACACAGGGGAGGACGGTTTTGAGTTGTACATTCCGCCGGAGCACGCTGACACCCTTTGGAGGGCCGTTACCTCGGCCGGTCAGAAGCATGATATGCAGTTGATCGGGCTGGGGGCCCGGGACAGCCTGCGATTGGAGATGAAGATGGCTTTATACGGCAACGACATTGATGAGACCACCAACCCGATCGAGGCCGGCCTGAGTTGGATTGTGTACCTTGACAAGGATTTCATCGGCAAAGATGTCATTGCCAGGGAAAAAGCGGAGAAGCCGAAGCGGCGGCTGGTATGCCTGGAGATGGAAGGACGGGCTTTCCCGCGTCACGGATACGACATATATGACGGTGACGAGGTGGTGGGAAAAGTCACATCCGGAACTTTTTCGCCGTCGCTGCAAAAGCCGATCGCGCTGGGTTACGTCCCCCTCCTGAGAGCGAAATCCGGGTCGCAACTGGAAATAGCCGTACGAGACAAGCGGTTCAAGGCGACGGTCGTTAAACCACCTTTCTATAAAGAGGCATCGCATCGATAGGCGGGACATGAAGATCGAGTTGTATCTGACACCGGTGCCGCTGCTCAAGGCGGACCTCAACAACAAGGCCGTAGTCGTCATAGATGTTCTTCGCAGTTCGACCTCGGTGTGCGCCGCCCTCTGGGCCGGCGCCAGGGGCGTGATACCGACCGACGGTCCCGGTGAGGCCGGCGAAATGTGGGCTAAGTTGGGCGGTGACATGGCCATACTGGCCGGTGAGCGGCATGGCGTCAAAATAGATAACTTCCAGTTGGGCAATTCGCCGGCGGAATTTACGCGCCAGGCGGTCGGGGGCAAGTTCGTCGTGATGACCACCACCAACGGCACCGCCGTCTACATCAGGACGCGCAATGCCTCACCTGTGATATGCGGAGGGCTGGTCAACATCTCAAAAACCGCGGAGCGTCTGAGCCGAGACGTTGACGACGTTGCCATCGCCTGCACGGGCAACGAGGGCAGTTTTTCCATCGAAGATACCGTCTGCGGCGGCATGCTTATCCACACCCTGGCGACTCGTTACGACCGGAAGCTGGACCTCAACGATGCCGCCTCGCTGGCCTTGCTGCTGTACCGGAGCAATAAATCAGCCGTAAAGAGGACCATCGAACAGGGCGAGCACGGTCGCTACCTGGCGTCCATCGGTTTTGCCGGCGATGTCGAGATTGCCGCCAACGTGGATTCAATGCCGGTTCTGCCCGTCCTGCGGGACGGCCGTCTGGTCAAGGAATCAGAGTGACCGCCGCCGGGGTCGTCAAGACACTTTTTCCGTCCGGACTGTATAAGGAGAAATGAAAAAAAACATCACAATATTGCTGGCCGCCTTTCTTCTGGCCGCATGGGGGGCAAAGGCCGAGCCGGGTGTGGAATGCGAATTGGCGGTATACCAGTTTGATACGAGCCGCAACGATGACGTCCTGCTCATGGCCGACACCGTCGAGTTGCTGAAGGGCGTTTTGACCACCGGCTTTTTAACCTCCTTTTCGATCGACATCGAGATAAAGGATCTGGACAGCGCCCGGACGTCGTTTGACGTGCATATCGTCACTCTGGGGGCATCGGCCAACACATACGCGCGCTCATTCACCGCGGAATACGGACTCCCTGCCAGGCTGGACGGCATCAGGGGCAAGAACGAAGTCCTTTACTCTTTGATCGTGACACCAGTGCGAGAAGCTGCGATCGATCTTACGGAATGTTCCTTTGACCGCCACATGAAGGGCACTTTTGACTTTCTGCCGACGGCCAACACGGACATTTATTTTGTGCCCAAGTCCCTGGGTGATTTTTACTGGGAGTCGGTCAAGGAACTCATGGAGACGCAATACCGCAACTTCCAGGCCATGTTCAATTTCAATCTGCCCGGCAAGTATTCGATCTTCCTCTGCCCGTGCCCTCTCAAATCGGTAATCTGGGACAAGCGCTTCGGTATGGCCTCGGATCCCACGCGCAATGTCGGTTACGCTATTTATAACAATCTCATGAATTCGGCGGACCCTTTCCTGGTGATACTTACCGCCGTCATGCGTAACTGGGGTTACGCGCCTCCATTCCTATCGGAAGGTCTGGCCAACTACCTCTCGGTGGCAGTTTTTGACACCAAGGGGATTTTCCGTCAATCGCCGGATCTGTCGTTGTCGGGTTTGCTGAACACTTATCAGTATTTCCACACGGATCCGTACATCGCCGATCGGACGTCGGCCTCTTTCGTCAGATTCCTGATCGACACGTATAATCTCGAAGAGTTCTCGAAGCTGTACCAGGAGGCCGATGATCTGAACCTGTCCACCAAGCTCGAGGAAGTCTACGGCAAGAGCCTCGAAGAGCTCGAGGCCGAATGGAGACATTATGTGGACACAGCCACGATTAATTACCGCGATCTTGCTTATCAGGCGTATTTGTCCGAGATGATGTTCAATTACCGGGCCATGCTGAAATACTGCCGCGCGGCTGCGGAGTACGCCGTCAACACGGCGGATTCGCTCAGGACGCTGTCGGCCTTGAAACGAGCCTACTTTTTCAACGGAGACTACTACGCCGCCACATCGGTTCAGCTGGCGCTCACAGCCCTGATGGATACTTCGGCGTCCGAATGGATGGCCCAGGGCAGTTATCGCATGATGAACGGCTATTACCGGGAGGCGCTGGCCGATTATACCAAAGCTCTGGAGATGGATCCGGAGAACCCGATGGTCAAGTTCAACCTGGCCAGTTATTATTTCTATCAGAACGACGACAAGACGGCCGCGCAGTACTTGACGGAAATCGTGGAGGCGAGCGACAACAAATCGGCCGAGGGTGAAAGCCGCGTACTGCTGGGTCACATACTCAAAAGGTCGCCGGAGGAGGCGGATCGGCTTCGCGCCACGACCTACCTGAACCAGGCCAGGCAGGTATTCGAGCAGGTTCTGGCGGTTGACAATGCTTCGCCGTCATCGCAGATGTGGGCGGGTATCGCCAGCGCGGGGCTGGCAGAATACGATGATGCCCTTAACTACCTACAGGCAGCCCTTTTCCTCGAATCCCGCCCTTTTTATCTGGGCATGATTAATCTGTGGTTGGGCAAGGTGTATGACCTGACGGGTGACCGTCAGAACGCCCGTGCGCACTACGGCCAGGTGCTGGCCCTTCCATCCGCCGATTACCACCAAAAAGAAGCCCATAAGTATCTCGACGAGGCTTACAGCAACTGATCATGTTTGGTTTTCTCAACGCCACCGTTCTTATTGCAGCTGTTGCAGCTCTGATACCGCTGGTGATTCATCTCTTTTTCAGACGGCGTGTCAAGGTTATCGAGTTCTCGTCGTTGCGGCACCTCAAGGCGATGCAGCGTCGTCAGGTGCGGCGGCTGAAGATTCGCCAGCTGCTGCTGCTGCTTTTACGCATGCTCATCATTTTCACGGTGGTGCTGGCCTTTGCCAGACCCACCACCGAGAGCGGCCGAGTCGGTTCACACGCATCCGTGGCGGCGGTGGTTCTCTTTGACAACTCGGCATCGATGAGCCGCTATGTCACGGACGGCAAGCTGATAGAGCTGGCGCGGCAACGGACGGAGCAGCTTCTGGAAACTTTCGGCGAAGCGGACGATGTGTGCCTGGTAGCGCTTGACCGGACGCAGGAGGACAGCGAGCAGCCTTCTTTTGGATCTCCGGCCAGAGCGGTCGAGAAACTCAAGCGTCTGCAGGCCGGATCCGGCGAGGCCGACCTTCAGGGAGCCCTGGACAACGCAAAAAACCTGCTGGCCGAGGCCGCCAGTCTGAACAAGGAAATATACATCATCACCGACCGGCAACGCCATTCCCTGCCCAACCGGCCGGTCCTGGCAGACGGCGATGCCCGCATCTATCTGGTGGATCTGCCGCTCGAGGCCCATGGCAATCTCGGCATCACGGCGGTTGATTTCGGCGGCCAGCTCCTCACTCCCGGACATGATTTCGAGGTGGCCGCCATCGTCAAAAACTACGCCAACGAAGAACACAGCAACGTCATCGCTTCGTTGTTTCTGAACGATAACCGCATTGCCCAGACCGACTTTGCCGTCGGCGCCACGAGCGAGACCGTCGTGCGCTTCAAGCGGGCCGTGTCGCGTACGGGCTTTCACTCAGGATACGTCGAAATCTCCGATGACAAGTTCATGGCCGACAACCGCTACTACTTCAGCTTCAGGATCCCCGAGAGATTCAATATCCTGATCGTAAGCGGCTCCGAGGCCGGTCGCTTTATCTCCCTGGCGCTGGTGCCGGCGACCTCCAGCAACCAGTACTGGTCGGTCAAACAGACCACTCCGGAGGATCTGCCCGGAGTCAATTTCTTCGATTACGATGCCGTGATACTGGATGGCGTGCCGGTCCTGGCGGACAGCTATGTGAAGCGCCTGAAGTCCTTCGCAGGCATGGGCAAGGCGCTGTTTCTGACATATGACGGTCAGACGGATATCGAATACTTCAACACCACCTGGTCGTCGCTGGCCGGAGTCGTCTTCGACGAGCCGGCCAGGAAGGATTTTTCACGGGCCGGTTATTACACTTTTAAATCGGTCGATGTCGACCACCCCATCTTTTCGGTGTTCGGTTTTGAACGCAACCAACCACCCGAAATCAAATTTTATACTCTGCCCCGTTTGCATCTTGAGGACAATGCCCGCACCCTGCTTCTTTTTTCCGGCGATCGACCGGCGCTGATCGAATCAAGTTACCTGGGCGGCCGGGTGCTCACTTTCAGCGGCCCGATATCGCCTCAATATTCCGACCTGACCGGCCATGCCTTTTTCGTTCCCTTTATCTCTCGCGTGGCCGAGTACCTGGCGGCCGATTTGTCAAGTTACGACCTGCACCTGTTCGTGGGTGACAACATCACGCGGAGCCTATCCATCAGGGGAGCCGTGGAAACATCGCTCGAGATGACAGCCCCCGACAGCAGCGTGTACTCCCTGCTGCCCGAAGAAGAAGAAAATGCGCTGGTATTGCGTGCCAGGCCGACCGGCCAGGCGGGTCTTTACCGCGTCAGTTACCTCGGTCGCGAGATTGACCGCTTCGCTGTGAACATCAACCCCGAAGAGTGCGATCTTGATGAAACCGACACCGATGAATTTGCCCGGGCCATCGGAGTCGACGACTACCGGTTGCTGGAAACCGACCGGGAGCTGGCGGCGGCCGTCGCGGAGCTGCGTTTCGGCAAGGAACTGTGGCAGCTGTTCTTGTGGCTGGCGGCTGTTTTTATCATCATAGAGATTCTTCTTTCACGCGGCGTCGTATCGGAGGATTAGAGGTGACCCTGCTTTCGGCAGAACGCATCTGCAAGAAATTCGATGACCAGGTCATCTTCGACAACGTGTCGTTCACTCTGCAGGGCGGCGAGCAAATAGGCCTGGTGGGCAAAAACGGCAGCGGCAAGACCACCCTTTTTGAAATCATGGCCGGTCGCATGGAGACCGACAGCGGCGTGGTCACCGCCTCAAAAACCTGCACTATCGACTATGTCGAGCAGGAAAAAGAAGAGTATCTCCACCTGACGCTCTTCGAATTCGTGGCCTCGGCTCGCGAAGACCTTCTGAGGATGCGTCGCGAGATTGCCCGGCTGGAAAGCGAACTGGCCGAAAACCCCAGGGACGACCGACGGGTCGAGCGGCTGGGGGAACTTCAAAACCAGTTTGAAATCGAAGGCGGGTTCAGCTTTGAGAACGAAGTTGCGGCGATCCTGGACGGGCTCGGTTTCGAGAAAGAACGCCGCGGGGACCTGGTAAGGAACTTCTCCGGCGGCGAGAAAAATCGGGCCGCTCTGGCCCGGGCCCTGGCGGGCAAAGGCAACCTGCTGTTGCTGGAGAGCCTACCAACAATCTCGACATCGAATCCACCACCTGGTTGGAGGAGTACCTGCACAACACCGCCAAGAGCTATATTGCCGTATCCCACGACAGGGCCTTCCTGACCGCGGTCACTTCCAAAGTTTGGGAGATAAACCTGGGCCGGCTCGACCAGTATGCCTGCGGCTTTGACGGGTATCTCAGGGAACGAGCGGAACGGCGACGTCTGCATGCCCATCGATATAAGCACCAGCAGGAGGAAATCAAACGTCTCGAGGAATTCGTGCGGCGTCATATGGCCGGTCAGAAGACCAAGCAGGCTCAGTCCAAGCTGAAATACCTGGGCCGCATCAAACGCCTGCCGCCGCCGCAGACGGATGGAAGGGGTCCGAGTATCCGCGTGAATACATCGGGCCGTTCCTATGCCCACGTCATGGCCCTGGAAAACGTTTCGGTCGGCTACGGCCCGACGACCGTGGTCGCCGGGATCGGCCTGGACCTCTACCGCGGCGACAAGATCGGCATCATCGGGCGCAATGGATCGGGCAAAACCACCTTATTGCGTTCGCTCATCGGCGAGCTGGCGCCAATCGAGGGTGACATTAAGCTGGGCAACAACGTCGAGGTGGCGTATTTCGACCAGGAGCTTTCGGACCTGAAACCGGACCTGACCGTCATTGACAATCTCTGGGAATTGGACCCGGGCGCTGAAATCGGCAGGATTCGCTCGTTTCTGGGACGTTTCGGATTCACCGGAGATGACGGATTCAAAGTCGTGCGCTCGCTTTCGGGCGGAGAAAAGACCAAACTATCGCTGGCGCGTCTTCTTTACCATCCGGCCAATTTCATCATCTTCGACGAGCCTACCAATCATCTTGACATCGACTCTCGTGAAGCTCTGGAACAAGCGCTCAATGATTATGACGGAAGCTGCCTGGTTGTCAGTCACGACCGTTATTTTCTCGATCGGGTCGTCAACAAGATCGCACACATCGCGGACGGGCATATCAAGGTGTACGACGGCAACTACGCTGAGTTCAGGGAGCAGACAACCGAAACAGTCGATACCGCGAAACCAAAGGAGAGCAAGTCCAAAGACACCTATCGCGCGTTCAAAGAGGAGTCCCGGCGCCGCAGTCGCTACAAGAAGGAACTGCAGTCGCTCAAAGCCAGGATAGTCAACCAGGAGCGAGAGGCAGCCCGTCTCGAAAGGGAAATAAACCAGGGTATTCCCAGAAGTGACTGGGAAATGCTGCACGACGCTTCGGAAAGGAAAAAACAGGTCGAAGAAACCCTGCTGGAACTCTATGCCCGGCTGGAGGAGCTTGAGGATGCCGACTTCGATTAAGCTCCTGGCAGTTTCCGGCTCGCCGGTGAAAGAGTCGTCGACCGACCTCCTGCTGGCGCACATCAAGGACGCCATTACCGGCCATCTGCCCCGCGACTGGCAGGTCGACGGCACCTTCGTGCGCCTGAACGAATTGAAGTTTGTCCCCTGCCAGTCGTGCGGCAAAGCCCCCACGCCCGAATTCTGCTTCTACGAAGATGACCTGACCGGACTCTATGACACAGTGGCCGATTGCGACTGCCTGCTTTTCGGCACACCGCTGTACTTTGACACGGTCTCTTCACAGGCCAAGGCTTTCATCGACCGCTGCAACTGCCTCCGCCCGGCCGACTTTTCGGGCAACAGCGCCAGGCACAGTTTTATCAGGCTCATCAAAAAGAGGCGGCCGGGGGCAATGGTGCTGGTGGGCGGCGAAAAGGGCTGGTTTGAGGGGGCGCGCCGAGTGGTGGCCGGGTTCTTCAAGTGGATCGAGGTGAGCAACGAAGGCACCTTCATCTTCCACTCTGATGACTATAAAGTCAAAGGCGGAGTCCGAGAGAACGCCGCCGCGCTGGCCGAAGCCGCTGCCCTGGGCCGCAAGCTGGCCGACATCCTCCGGGAGCAACATGGTTGACTGGGAGCTGTCCAGGTACTACCGGGCGCGGGCGCCCGAATACGAGCAGATTTACTATCGCGATGTGCCGGAGCGTCGGCGGGAGATCGACGACGAAGCCGACCGCCTGCGGCACCTGACCGACGGGAAAACCGTACTGGAACTGGCCTGCGGCACCGGCTACTGGACAAAGGTCATGTCCGCCAGCGCCCGGATGGTCGTCGCTTCCGACATTTCCAGAGAAATGATCGCCGAAGCCGCCAAAAAAGAATACATCACCCCGCCGCATTTCGTGTGCGCCGATCTGCTCGATCATTGCTTCAGGGAGAATTCCTTTGACTGCGTCGTGCTGGGATTCTGGTTTTCCCATCACCCCCGCCAGGATTTCGGCGGCCTGTCCGAATTGGTAAGATTCCCATTGAAGGACGGCGGGGTTGTCTGGATGATCGACAACAACCCTCCGGCGGAAGGTCCGACCGTTGATTCGGAGCGGGTCGACGAGCACGGCAACAACTACAAAAGGCGATACCTGAACAGCGGGGAGGAATACATCATTATCAAGAATTATTTCCAAAGGGAAGAACTCGAGCAGATACTGTCAGCGGAATTCGCAGTAAAGAGCCTGGTTTACAAGAAGTACTATTGGTCGGCGGTCATGGGCAGAAAGTGAATCCGGGCCTGGCGAATGTCCGTTCCAGGCGTTCGACGGGCCATCCCGGCGGTTGACGCGATTCTTATAAGTGGCTGTTAAGTAAGAGCTTGTCGGGCATTAATAAAGGTCTTCAAGATGGCCCTTGTCAAACCGAGAAAAATCAGTATATTGGTGGGCTGGGTCTCCGATATTTACGGGGAACCCGTATTTGTTATAGAAAATGAACGATTTACAGAGGTGACATAATTGAAGCCGAAAATCCATCCCGACTACCACGAGACCGTGATTACCTGTGCCTGCGGGGCTAAATACCCGACCCGCTCGACTCGAGACAACATCAGCGTTGAAATCTGTTCCAACTGCCATCCGTTTTTCACGGGCAAGCAGAAGCTGATAGACACGGCCGGTCGCGTGGAGCGTTTCCGCCGCAAATACAAGCTGGCGGACGAGAAGAAATAAATCACGTAAATCACACAGGTATTGCCGGACGGTGCGTATTTTATACATGAGCACCGTCTGTGTTAAAAGGCAGGATTTGGAGTACCGGACCACAACCCCTTCAGGCGCAGGAGAACACTCGTAATGCCGGATATGAACGTTGGCGGACAGGCTGTTATCGAAGGTGTCATGATGCGCTCGAAGGACAAGATCGCCACGGCAGTACGCGTCCCGGATGGCCAGATTATGGTCAAGACCGAGGATTACCGTTCGCTGTCCTCGCGCTACAAATTACTGAATGTCCCGATCGTCCGCGGGGCGGTGGTTTTCGTGGAGATGCTTGTGATTGGAATCCGGACACTCAACTTCTCGGCGGATATCGCCATGAAGGAAGCCGAAAAAGAGGAGGCCGCGAAGAAGGGCGAAGCGGCTGATCATAAGCCCCGCAAGACAAACGCGTTGTGGCTGGGCCTGACGGTGCTGTTTGCCATGGCACTGGGTATCTTCATCTTTTTCTTTCTCCCCCTGGCCATCGCCACTTTGTTCAAGGTCGACAGGAACGCCGTCTGGTTCAACCTCGCGGCGGGCGGTATCAGGCTGACGATGTTCGTTCTGTATGTTTGGGGCATATCGCTTTTCGGCGAGTTTAAGCGGATATTCCAGTTCCATGGCGCCGAACATAAATCGATTTACACCTACGAGATGGGCGATGAACTTATCCCCGAGCGGGCTGCCTGCCATCCGCGCTTCCACCCTCGGTGCGGGACCTCTTTCATCTTCATTGTCGCGTTCTTTGCCATCATCCTGTACGCCGTCTCCGATTCGATTTACGCCATTCATACCGGGCATCCCCCACAACTGCTGACGCGGTTTGCGATGCACTTCACCCTGCTGCCACTGGTGGCCGGCACGTCGTACGAACTTCTGAAATTGTCGGGGAAGACGCGCCACAACAAGTTAACCCAGATAGTGATCGCGCCGGGACTATGGTTGCAAAGGATCACCACCAAGGAACCTTCCATGGACCAGCTGGAGGTCGCCATCGTAGCCCTTGAAGCTTCCCTGGGCATCACCGAATCAAAGATCCCGGCCAAACGGACCGCCCTCTCGTAGCCGGAGCCGCCTGCATATTTGCTTGCCTGTTCAGGCGGTATCATTTACAATTAATCTCTGAGCGCAGGTAAAAGAATGTTGGATTTAGTAGCAAAACTGGAAGACAAGTTACGTTTGATCGAGGAGCGGATGATCGATCCGGCGGTCCTGTCGAATCAAAAGAGGATGATCGAACTCAACCGGGAGCGGCGCCGGGTTTTGGATATGCTCGAAGCCGGTCGCAGATACCGGGAAGCTCGACTGGGTATAGACGAAGCCAGGGAAATCGTGAAAAGCGACGACGATCCGGAGCTGGCTGCAATGGCCCGCGAGGAACTGGCCCGATACGAGTCGGAAATCGACGATCTGGAAAGACAATTCAAGCTCAGGCTGTTGCCGCACGATCCCAATGACGACAAAGCGGCCGTGGTCGAGATACGCGCCGGCACCGGAGGTGACGAGGCCGGGCTGTTTGTCGGCGACCTGTACCGCATGTACAGCCGCGCGGCTGACGCCAGGGCATGGAAGCTGGAAATCCTCTCGTCAAACCCCTCGGAGGCCGGCGGCTTCAAGGAAATCATTTTCGCGGTAACCGGCGAGGGTGCCTACGGCGCCATGAAGTTTGAATCCGGGGTACACCGGGTGCAGAGGGTGCCGGAGACAGAGACCCAGGGCCGCATCCATACCTCCGCCGTCACCGTCGCTGTTCTGCCCGAAGCCGAAGAGATTGACATCGACATCAAGGAAAGCGATTTGAAGATTGATGTGTACCGTTCCTCGGGACCGGGCGGTCAGTCGGTCAATACCACCGACTCGGCGGTGCGCATCACGCATCTGCCGACGGGATTGGTGGTGACCTGCCAGGACGAAAAATCCCAGATTAAAAACCGCAACAAGGCCATGAAGGTGCTCCGGGCCCGGCTCTACGACAAGGAAATGGCCGCACAGCAGGCCAAGATATCCGCCGAGCGGCGCTCCATGGTGTCCACCGGCGACCGGTCGGCCAAAATCCGCACCTACAATTTCCCCCAGTCGCGTGTCACCGACCATCGAATCGGTTTGACCCTTTACAAGCTGGATGCCATCCTGGAGGGCCACATTGACGAATTGGTGGATGCCCTGCAGCGGCACGACCAGGAATCCCGGTTGAGATTTCAGGCGAAGGAGTCGACCGCCGGGTGATGGTCTATGAAGCCGGACCGCCATGTCATCGGGCCGCAAAGAAGACCCTTCAGGCCAACCGGGCCAGTTGGCACAAGTGACTGAAAAACTCCAGCAATTCATCAGCCGCCAGGCCGCGATCCTCGAAAGAGCCGGCATCGACCAGGGACGGGTCGAAGTGGAGATGATCCTCTGCCACCTGCTCGACGTTGACCGCCTGAACCTGTACTTAGAGGGTTCTAAACGGCTCGACGGGACGGTGCTGAACAGGTTCGATGCCATAATGAAACAGCGGCTGACCCGCCACCCCCTTCAGTTTATCCTTGGTGAAGCCTGGTTCTACGGGCGGAAGTTTTACGTCTCCCCCGCCGCGATGGCGCCCACCCCGGAGACCGAACGCCTGTGTGAAGCAGCGATCAACTTCGCCCGGCAAGCGGGCAATACGTGCCCGCGGATTTTGGATGTCGGCGTGGGTTCGGGTGTGATTGCCCTCACGATGGCGAAGGAGCTCAAGGACTGCCGCATTGTGGCGCTCGACATCTCGCTGGACGCTATCGAGGTAGCCCGTAAGAACGCTACAGACCTGGGTGTCAGTGACCGTGTCGAGTTCCGCCGCTCGGATTTCTTCTCGGCCGTGGGTGAAAACGAAAAGTTCGACCTCATTCTGTCCAACCCTCCCTACATCCGCGACGGCGAGTATGATCACTTGCCGCCGGAGGTCAAGGCCGACCCGAAAGTGGCCATGGTAGCCGGACCGGACGGGCTGGATGCCATCAGGGTCATACTGGAAAAGGCGCCTCCGCATTTGGCCGGGGGCGGACGGATAATGTTTGAGGTTGGCCTCGGCCAGGCCGCCGAGGTCACAGCTTTGACTGAAAAAAATGATCGCTACCAGTCGATAGTCATTGTCAAGGACTTCAACGACATCGGGCGGGTAGTGATTCTGTCCTGTGATTGACGGCCATGGCAATACCGAAAAGCGACAACATCAAAGCACGCGCCCGGAAGACGGTCAGTCTGTTGAAAGAAAACTATCCGCAGGCCGGGTGCACCCTTGACTTTAAATCGATACACCAGTTGATGGTGGCCACCATCCTGTCGGCCCAGTGCACCGATGAAAGAGTCAATAAGGTGACACCGGGGCTTTTCAAAAAGTACAAATCGGTCAAGGATTTTGCGGAGGCTCACGTCGAGGAACTCGGCCGGGACATCTACTCCACCGGTTTTCACAACGCCAAGGCAAGGGCAATAAAAACATCTGCGCAGCAACTGCTCGAGCGGCACGGCGGCGCGATGCCCGCGACGCTTGACGAACTCGTCGAACTGAACGGTGTGGGCCGAAAGACCGGTTCGGTCATTCTGGGCGCGGGGTTCGGCCTAGCCGAGGGCATTGTGGTCGACACGCACGTCGCGCGCATCAGCCGACTACTGGGTTTTACCGGGCACAAAGACGCCGTAAGAGTCGAAAAAGACCTGATGGCAATTATTCCCAAAAAGGATTGGATTGCTTATTCGCATCTTTTGATTGAGCACGGCCGCACTCTCTGCAAAGCCCGCAGGCCCGACTGCGGCTCCTGTTTCCTCAACAAGTTATGCCCTTCGGCGCCGGTCAAGTGACACTGTAAAGCCGGGACCTTCGGTAAAACGGTTGACGTACGCTGTCTGCGCACATATAATGCGACCGAGAATATAAGGGCAGACATTATCCATTATCGGGCCTCTGCCGAAGCAGGGTCAACATCGAACAGCCTTGACTTTCAGGAGGGTCAGACATGCGCCTTGTCTCGAAGTTTCGTATATGGCCGGGCGTTGCCATTGCAGGCATAGCCCTGTTCGCAGGAACGGCACAACCGCGAGAGGGGGATATCATGCCCACCGCCGTGCTGTTTCTAACCGCGATCAACTCGCCACGGGCTAACGGTATGGGAGGATGTGTAGCTAATCTTGCCGACGAGCAGTCGGTTCTGTACAATCCGGCCGGATTGGGCCTTTTCCACCTCGACAGGGTCTTTGCGCTGTCGCTGCCTAACAAAACGCGTTGGCTGCCGGAGCTTGTGGACGACGTCCGCTTCAAAACCTGGGCGATAAGCGCCGGGGTATCGTATCGCCTTCTTTTCAACAGGCCGAACAGCCGCTTCAACGCCGCCCTGAGCGCAGCTTACTCCTACGCCAAGTTTGACCTGGGCACGATCAATATTACCGAACCGGCTGGACCGGAGGTTATTGGAACGGTGAATCCGTACGACGACTTCAAAGCCTACTCAATCGCCATCGGGTTTGAATATTACGTCAAGGTGGGGCTGGGTTACACGCACAAGAAAATCAAAAGCCGACTATTGATCCCCGGGGCCGGCGCCGAAGTCGGACTGGCGGAAGCCGAGGGCAAAGCACGCGATATGGGATTTGTTGTCCGGTTACCCATCCGCGACCTGCTGCCATATAAAATTTATCTCAATAATTCCACTGACCGTTATTTGCAGTACGAGCTGACACCTTCTTTTGCACACGTCAGGGCCAACGCCGGCGACGATCTCGCCTATATCGACGCCGCCCAGACCGACGCCCTGCCGAAGATCAGCCGCAACGGACCATCTTTGTACTTCGGATTGGATCTGGTGGAAGCTTCCCTGGTTTCTATCAGGTATTCCGAGGAAACGGAACGAGACCTGGTCAGGCGTTCCTATAAGACGAAAAGCAAGGGCATCGAGTTGGGCCTTTTCGGTTTCTTCTATTATCGCAGCGGGGATTACGAGCGAGCTTTCGACGACGAGACAGTCAGCACCTCCGGCTACGGGTTCCGGCTGAGAGGTATATTAGGCCTGTTGAGAGCGCTGAACCAGATCGAGACACCCAATCCGATCGTGGCATATGTGTTGGATCACCTTGACTTTTCATACGACTACGCCAAATGGGACAAGGACGGCAGCGCTGTCGACAACACCGAATACGGCAAGATGAGTCTGTCCTTTTAAGCCGGTTTATGACCTGTGGCGGCCGGCATCAGGGGCGCCGCCGGCGTGGAAGACCCGCCGCAGTATTTTCGCTGACATATCATTTGACCGCCGCCCGATGGGGGCCTATATTCTCGTTTTGATGCGAAGGAGTATCAATGAGCAATACCTACAAGCAGCCGGAAGTCACGCCGGAGATGGTCAAAAGCCACGGTCTAAACGACGAGGAATACGCCCGAATCAGGCAAATCCTGGGGCGCGAGCCGACCTACACCGAGCTGGGTGTCTTCTCGGTAATGTGGTCGGAGCACTGCTCTTACAAGAACTCGATAGCCCTGCTCAAGACCCTGCCGCGCGAGGGCGAGAACCTTCTGGCCAAAGCCGGCGAAGAGAACGCCGGCGCCGTGGATATCGGTGACGGCCTGGCGGTGGTGTTCAAGATCGAGTCGCACAATCACCCTTCGGCGGTGGAGCCATACCAGGGGGCAGCCACCGGTGTGGGCGGTATCCTTCGCGATATTTTCACCATGGGGGCGCGGCCCATTGCCTCGCTTAATTCGTTGCGTTTCGGCTCGCCGGAGAATCCCCGTGTGCGGTATCTCGTCGACGGTGTGGTGCGCGGTATCGGTGATTACGGCAATTCGTTCGGCGTGCCTACGGTCGCCGGGGAAGTCTATTTCGACGAAGCCTATACCGGCAACCCGTTGATCAACGCCATGGCGGTGGGAATCGTCAAGGCCGGTGAGATGGCCTCGGCGGTGGCCAAAGGCAAGGGCAACCCGATAATGATGGTCGGCTCCAAGACCGGCCGCGACGGCATTCACGGGGCCACCTTTGCCTCCGAGGAGCTCAGCGAGGCCTCCGAGGAAAGACGCCCGTCGGTCCAGATAGGCGATCCCTTCACGGAGAAACTGCTGCTGGAGGCGACGCTGGAGATCATCAAAGAGGATTTGATAGTGGGCATCCAGGATATGGGCGCCGCCGGGTTAACGTGTTCGTCCTCGGAGATGTCGGCCAAGGGGAAGTCGGGAGTGCTTCTGGACATCGAGAAAGTGCCCGTTCGCGAGACCGGCATGATTCCTTACGAGATTCTTCTTTCGGAATCCCAGGAACGCATGCTGGTATGTGTCAGGAAAGGCAACGAAGCGCGGGTGACGGAGATTTTTGACAAGTGGGGTCTGGACTCGACTATTATCGGCGAGGTTACCGACGATGGTTTGATGACGGCCAGGCTCAATGGCCAGGTGGTTTCACAGATTCCCTCAGACGTGCTGGTTCTGGGCGGCGGCGCTCCGGTATACCGTCGCGAGACGCGGCGCCCGGCCTACATGGATGAGCTGCAGAAAATCAACGTCGATAATTACTCTCTTGATAAAAACTGGAACGATGTGCTCGTGACGATGCTGGCGGCGCCTAACATCTGCCACAAGGGATGGGTGTTCGACCAGTACGACTCGATGGTGCGCACGAATACCGCCGTCGGTCCGGGTTCCGATGCCGCGGTACTCCGGGTGCGCAAGTCCCGCAAGGCGCTGGCCCTCACTACTGACTGCAACGGGCGCTACTGCTATACCGACCCGCGACAGGGAGCAAGAAGCGCCGTGGCCGAAGCGGCCCGTAATATCGTCTGTTCGGGCGGCAAACCCCTGGCCGTTACCAATTGCCTCAATTTCGGCAACCCCTATAAGCCGGAGATATATTACGGCTTTGCGGAAGCCGTCGCCGGTATGGGCGAGGCCTGCCGGGTCTTCGAGACCCCGGTCACGGGCGGCAATGTCTCGTTCTATAACGAAGACCCCGAACGGGCCGTCTTTCCGTCACCGGTAATCGGCATGCTCGGACTGATTGACGATATCGACCACATTACCTGCCAGTGGTTCAAACAAGAACGTGACGCCGTCGTGCTTATCGGCCGGAACACGGAAGAACTGGGTGCATCGGAATACCTTCACACGGTCTATAAGCAGACCAAGGGACCCGTGCCGGTCCTTGATCTCGAGTTCGAGAAGGAACTGCAGTCAAGCCTGTGGCATCTCATACGCTCCGGGCTGGTCAGTTCGGCTCACGATTGCTCCGAAGGCGGTCTGGCGGTGGCGCTGGCGGAATGCTGCATCTCCAACCCGGAGTCGATGCTGGGCGCAGATATCAGTCTGTCCGATGATATCCGTCCCGACTGCCTGCTTTTCGGGGAGACACAGTCGCGGGTGATAATCAGTTGCGCAGCGGACAAGGCCCGGGAGGTCCTGGATTATCTCGACAGCAGAGGCGTACCATGCGCGCAGATCGGCCTGGTCGGCGGCGGGCGATTGCACATTAACGGCCTTGTGGACGCTCCTCTCGACAGACTGCGGTCCGCTTACTTCGATTCCATGCATCATTTCATGGAATCCGGCACCGTCGCCACCGCCATCCAGTAAGGGAGTTCCGACGATGGCCCTGTACATTTTTTCCGACGCTCATCTCGGCGCAGATAACGACGACGCGGAGGCGGCCAAGCTTGCCAAAATCGGCTTGCTTTTCGAGCGTGTGAAAGCCGACGGCGACCGCCTGATCGTCCTGGGCGATCTGTTCGACTTCTGGTTCGAGTACAGGCACGCCATCCCCAAAGAGCACCACCGTGTCTTATTCATGATGACCGAACTTATCGGGCGCGGCATAAAAATAGATTATGTCAGCGGTAACCACGATTTCTGGCTGGGGGATTTTTTCTCCACGCAGATGCAGATATCGCTGCACCGCGATTTTCTGGACCTCGACTACGACGGCCGGCGACTTCACCTGATCCACGGCGACGGGCTGGCCCGGGCCGACCGGGGCTACCGCCTTCTGAAAAGAATCCTTCGCAGCCCGCTCAATATCTGGCTTTACCGCAAGCTGACCCCGGATTGGGCGATGCCTCTGGCTAAATATGTTTCGGGGTCATCGCGCAATTACACCTCCCGGCGCGACCGAAGGTTCGCGGAGGACTACACCAGATATGCCCGGCGAAAGCTCAAAGAAGGTTACGACGTCGTAGCCATCGGGCATCTGCACATACCCGTTTATACCGAGCATGAGGATGGCGTCTATATCAACACCGGCGATTTCATCAACCACTTCAGCTATGCCCGAATGAGCGAAGGCAAAATCACGCTGGAATATCTGCAGTAGTCGGCGGCATATCCGGCTTCGCCGCGCGATTCACCGCCCGGGTAAGGTGTTTTCAAACTTTACGCATACCGCAAATTTCCGTACCATATGATATCATGAGCATCTCAGAAACCGAAAGAGCCGGACACACGATGAAGCCAATCCGGAGGATATTGTTCTTTCTTGTCACCCTGGTCGCCGGTGCGGCTTTGGGGCAGGACGTCGAGACGCTGGAGGAGGCCAAAGGGCTGTCGGCCACGCGTGGCAAGCCCATTCTGCTGGAGTTCGTGGTCAGCGACTGACAGTATTGCCAGCAGGCCGCTCGGGAAGCGGCCACGGAAGATGACATCATCGGCGCCCTACAGGCCGTGGTGCATCTGCCGCTGAACATTGCGGACGGCGAGGGTGTGGCGTTGTCGGAGCATTACCACATCGGCAACACCTTCCCCGTTTACGTATTGACCGACAGCACCGGCAGTGTCATTACCCAGTGGACGGGCTACACCGGGTCGAAGCGCTTTATCGCCGCCCTGAATGGCGCGCTGCGCGATTTGACAACAATTGAGGAGAGGGTCGCGCGTTGCCGGGCGAGGCCGGTCTTGCGAGATGTTCTCGTTCTGGCCAAGTACCATGCCGACATCAACGATTACCTTGCGGCCATCGAGTATTACCGGCAAGCGGAGGATCTCGCCCGGGGCGGCAAGCTGGATTACGCCTACCAGATATTCACCAACACCGCCAGCGCCGTCTGGGACGATCTGCTTCCGTTCCAAAAGATTCATCCGGCGGCGGAGAGGGTGCTTTCGGGACGCAACAAAGACAATATCGTGAAAGCCGTACAGATGTTCGGCTCGCTCGCCAGGAAGAAAAACCGCCTCGAAGAGTTGCCCCGATACCTGAAAGCCGGCCTCGATGCCACCGTTTCCAGCCAAAACGAGCAAAATCGACAGGCGCGCGATATTTTCACCGCCGACCTGACGCTCTATGTCAGCGGTGACACGGCCGAGGCGCTGCGGCAGGTCAAAGAGAGCCAGGGGCCGGCATGGGAGAGTGATCCCAAGAAACTCTTCGTCGTGGGGCGCTGGTGTTTCCAGAGACGGGTCAACCTGGAACAGAGCGAGCATTACCTTCGAGCGGCCATAGGGTCGGCCTCGCCGGGAAGATTCAAGGCGATGGCTCTGCATACCCTGGCTGAACTACGTGAAAATCGGGGCTTCATCGAAGAAGCTATCCGGCTGGTCACGATGGCCCGGGAGGAGAGTCCGGAAAACCGCTATTACGTCAGAGAATTGTCGCGTTTGCAGGACAAGCTCGAGCGGGAATAAGCGGCGCTCGCGATACGAGGCCATATCAACGGTCGCCAATACGCCTTGACCATTATCACAAAAGCGTTATATTAATGATTAGTTGACGGGTCGTATCGCCGTATTAGACATCCTTGACCCTTATTTGCACCGGGACGACCCCTGCATCCGTTTACCAGCCAGGTCCGGCTAGACGCCGGAGTGTACATCAATCTCACAGGAGAGGTGTTGAGGTCGATAGGAGGTCTGTTCGGTGAAAAAGCTATTAGTTCTGATGACGTTAATCATGACATTTCCATTTGCAGCGCTCGCCGGTGACCTGTACCGCGTCGAGGTCGGTAGTGCCGACGAGGCCGCCAGACTACAGGCTACCGGCGCGGATCCTGTGACGTCGGTACAGAACGGTTACCTGGTCCTGGCCGATGCCGAGGCAGCCCGGCGACTGGCCGAAAGCGGTCTGGCATATACTGTTGTGGCAACCGGTGTGGAGAAAGACCAGATGGCTTTCGATCTCCGTCTCGACCGGCAGAATGTCGGCCTTTATCCTTTGTTATTCGAAGAGGACAACTTGAGGATTTACCGTGTCGACCGGGAAGTGCTCTCGGCCATGCCCGGCCAGCCGGGACTAATCCCTGTTGACGTAGTTCGGACCAGAATCACTTATCGAGAGCCGGCCGCAGCTTTTGTCCCTCCTTCGCCGTACACGCTCGATCTGGATTCTCTTATTTCACTGGTCAGCGAGGATTCTCTA
>JAOUEU010000362.1 GCA_029858555.1 Candidatus Zixiibacteriota bacterium | reverse complement strand
ATCAAACGTTTGCGGTGTAGGCATCATGTACCGAGTGCTGGACCTGGAACGCATCTTCGATATCCTGAAGGACCACGACTTCAACGGTCAGACCTGCCGGCTGAAGCTGGTGATTCGTGATAGTTTCTTCCCCAAGAATGACGGCGCCCGTGTAATCCACTTCGCAGACGGCAGAGCCCGGCTGGTTCCCCGGGGTGACTATGACGTCGAAGTCACCATGGACGTCGCCGACTTTTCCTCGATGCTTATGGGTGCTGTGACATTCGAAAAACTTTATGAATATTGCCTGACCGATATCTCCGACGCCGCGCATATCGGCACTGTCAACCGGATATTCTACCGGGAGCACAAGCCGATATGCATGACGACATTCTAATAAAGGATGAAGATAACGGTAATAAGCCAGAGAATGACATTGATCAGAAGCGGCGTATCATCGATCATGACCTTAGTCGGTGATCCCCCCCTTTCCTCCTTGTGGATCAAGTACAGGTAACGGAATATCCCGTAGACTACAAAAGGGATGGTCAAAAACAGGCTCTCGGTTCCGAGTTTTGCCGAGACCTCGCTCGAAATAGTATAGAGCATATACAGGACGACGACCGCCGGGGTCACCACGCCTATCAGCTGGTCGAGCAGGTAGGGGGAGTACTTGTCCAGGATTTTACGGTGCGCCGGGGCTCCTTCCTCCAGCATGATCAACTCATGGCGGCGTTTGCCGAAACCGAGAAACAGGGCGAGCAGTAACGTATTTATCAAAAGCCACTTAGATGCAGGAACAGTGATAGCCAGGGCCCCGGCATAGGCGCGGAACACAAAACCCAGCGCGATACTCATGACGTCGACAATGACCACATTTTTCAACCAGAAGCTGTAAAGCAGATTCAGAACGAAAAAGACCACGCACGCCACGAAGAACGGCAGGTTGACGAACCAGGCCGCCACCAGACCCACCCCCAGCAGCAGGAAGACCATCACGATGGCTGCGCCGGGGGACACCCGACCGGAGGCAATGGGCCGGTCTTTCTTGTGCGGGTGCTGCTTGTCTTTGTCGCGGTCAACCAGGTCATTGAGAGTGTACACTGAGGATGACAGGAGGCAGAATATCGCTACCGCAATCAGGGCCGTCTCCACGGTGCCGAGGTGGCTGATCTCGCCGCCGAATATAAGCGCGGCCAGCACCACGCCGTTTTTAAGCCATTGGACGGGCCGGGCCAGTTTGATGAGTGCAATGAACATGTTGATTACTAAAGAATGATGAATATTGGCACAAGTCAAGCATATGATGTTATTGTCGTTGCAGCCACAGGCCGCTTTTGCAGACGGTCGGGGTCGCCGGCGGCAACCTTCCGGCAGTGATTCCCCTCGCGGCGGCGGGTCCCTCGGCGGTATAATTTGAATGGTTTTTTCCCCGGCTTTTTCCTATAATGGGCTTGCATGAGACGTCGACAACAAAAGACAAAGCAGGCCCATTACTGCCTGCTGGTTAACAGACAGGCCGCCAATTACACACTCTCTCACGTCAAGCGCCTGATACACGCCATAAAGAAAAGAAGAGGGGCCTTCACTGTGTTGGAACCGCAGTCGGCTATGGATACCCTTAAGCTGGCACAGATGGCCGCGGGAGTGGCCAAGGACGGACGGGCCGGTCTTCTTCAGACCAGGGTGCGCGGCAAGGTGACGGCTCTGGTAGCATGCGGCGGCGACGGGACAACCAATCTGGTGGCTCGGGCCGCCGTGCAGGCCGATATGCCCATAGGCATATTGCCCCTCGGACTGCATAATAATATAGCCCGGTCGCTGTGTGGTTCCGATGAGCCGGAGGCAGCTCTGCGAAAGATTACTAAAATGGGCTATCGCCAGATTGACACTGCCACTGTCTCCGGGCAGATGTTTTTCGGCTCTATCGGTATCGGTTACTTTCCGGAACTGATGGCATTGCTCGACGGTGTAAGACCGCGCTTTGCCTTCCAATGGGCAAAGCTGGGGGCGCGAATCGCCGCCGCCATCCGGCCGAGGAAAATGATCATCAAGGTCGACTCGTTCCGCTTTGAGGTCCGGCCGCATATGCTGCAGGTAAACCTCCTGCCCTACACGGCCAGTCTGAACCTGAATCCGGCCTCGATCTTTGATGACAACCGCGCCGAGATAATCTTCGATGTGGGTGCGGACGAGAAGGATTTGTCCGAATTCGCCCGCCAGTTGTACAAGAAAAAGCACTTGTATGGGCCCACGGTGCGGTTGTTCCGGGGCTCCGCGATCAGTTTTCAGCCAGCCATGGGACAGATGTTGTACCTTGACGGCGAGTTGATCGAACTGCCCACCAACGTCGTCGAAGTGAAAATCGGGCCGGCCAAGCTTAAAGTGTTCTGTTAGTGTCGTGACGAGGTTTATTGTTATTCTGGTGGCTCTGACGGCGGCGTTTTCCGCCGCCCGGGCTGACTCGACCATGGTCGACACGGCCGGCCGGGTGGATACCCTGCTTTTTGAAAAGACCAATCTGTTCGCGGGCGTCAGCCCCGTGACCAATCCTGAGAATTTTGAAACGCGGATGCTCCAGAAGCCAACGGCGGCACTGTTCAAGTCGATGGTCATACCGGGTCTGGGTCAGCTGGGCAACCGGCGGTACATCAAAGCCCTGCTCTTTGCCGGGTTCGACGCCTGGTTTATCGGTTCGGCTATTCACTACGGGGGCC
>JAOUEU010000361.1 GCA_029858555.1 Candidatus Zixiibacteriota bacterium | reverse complement strand
CATGGCGCCGCTGGTCAAGAATACGTTCAGTTGCTGCGGCAACCAGGGTTTTTCGGAGCAGTTGACCGGCCTGGGGCGCAAACAGGTCCTGCTGGTGGGGATGGAAACGCATGTCTGCGTCTACCAGACGGCGGTGGATCTTCTGGGCGAGGGGTTCGAGGTTCACTTAGTGGCCGACGCGGTCTCGTCGCGGACACTCGAAAACAAGCAGATCGGCATTGGGGCCATGCGCGATCTGGGGGCGCGGGTGACGTCGGTCGAGATGGCCCTTTTCGAGATGCTGCAAGTGGCCGAGGGCGAGAAGTTCAAGCAGATCATCAATATCGTCAAATAGCCTTGGGTCGGCCTCACAGCAGGCGGGGCCGGCCACCATCCAGAACATACAAACGGTCGGCGACATTTTCGATAAAGCGGCGGTCGTGGCTTATAATGAGAAAGCCGCCGGCAAAGCCGTCCAGTATCTTCTCGAGCACTTCAATAGATTCGATATCGAGGTGAGTCGTCGGCTCATCGAGAAACAAAAACTCGCCCTGCGACAGCAGGCATTTGACGACGGCCGCCCGCATCAACTCGCCGTAAGAGAAGCTGCTGGTCGGCCGGTGGACCTTATCGCGTCGTATCAGCGCCGCGCCGAGGTGCTGCCGGATAGTGGTTTCATCACAGCCGCAGTCGCCGAAATTGTCCAGCAGCCGCTTGGCGGGGAAGAAACCGGCCAGCCCCTGCGGGACATAAGCCGTTTTGACGCCGCTGTTGAAGCGTCGGCTGCCGGCCAGAGGGGCGACATGACCCTGGATCAGTCTGAAAACGGTGGTTTTGCCCGATCCGTTGGCGCCCATGAGGCAGATTTTGTCGCGGGTGGTGGCGGACAAAGTGACGTCTTCAAGGAGGTACGGTTCTTTGCCCGGCGAATCCTCGGGTTGCTCCGTGTAGCTGAAGCAGACGTCATTGAGAGCGAAGACCTCGCGGTGCCGGATCTCCCGGTCCGGAAAGCGGAGACTCAGTTCTTTGGGCACGAAGGGCTTTATCCCTTTGAGTTTGTCCAGATGGCGGTCGACCCTTCGCTGGACCGCTTTGGCGCGTTTGGCCATTTTTTTCGACAGGCGGCCGATGTGGGGCTTGTCCATGCCGGCACCTTTTTTCTGTCTCTCTTTCTGGGCAGCCCAACCGGCTTTGGCCCTGGTGTCTTCCTGTAACTGGCGTATTTTTTTGCCGATTTCCCTGGCCTGATGACGCCGGGCCTGCATCTGCTCGCCGCGGACCGACCAGGCCAGGGTGCTTCCCCCGGCGGCGTGATAGATGCCGTGTGGCGTGACGAGAACGGTATGGTCGGCCAGGTTGTCGGTCAGAGCCCGGTCGTGAGTCACGACTATTATGGCCTTACCGGCGCGCTTGAGGCGGTCCAGGTGGGATTCGAAGGCGGTGATGCCGGCGATATCGAGATAGTTGGTCGGCTCGTCGAAGAGCAAGATATCGGCGTCCGAGAGCAGCATTTTGATGATGGCCAGTTTCTGCAGTTCACCGTCCGACAGGGTATCGAGTGCGGTTGAATCACCGGAAAGCTGAAACTCGCCGCGCAGGCGTGCTTCCAGAGCGGCGTACTCGGGACCGGCCGGTTCGATGGGGTCATTGAGCGGTTCGCGGCCCGGTTTGATGGCCTGGGGCAGAAGCATGATTCGGCTGTGCGGGTCAAGAAAAACCTCACCGGTGACACGGACATCGGCCTCTTCAGGGAAGGCCGGTCGCTCGGCTTCCGCGGACGTAATCAGTTGAAGGATGGTTGATTTGCCGCAACCATTGGCGCCGACCAGGGCCAGCAACTCACCGGCATGGACGGTCAGGGAGAGATTCTCGAACAGCATTCGGTCGAGAATGCGAATCGAGACATTTTTGAGATTTATCAGCATCCGACGTGACATTCCACTACTCCAATAAAAGGTTGAAGCGGCAAGCCGGTGACAGCTCACCGACCAAGTGCGATTGGGAACCTCCGGGACGGAGGTAAGGTCTGTCCTGGTGGGATGCTAGCTGATCAAGGGTTACTCCTGTTTAGTGTATCGGAACTAATATAGTGGACCGGGCGGGTTATGTCACGCGAAACTTTTCAGGCGGCCCAGGTAGTCTGGCGGCCTATGACCGCCGCGGCCGACGAAAAAGTGAAAAAGACAGCCGGCTCGGCGGCATCGGGAGCCTATCGAAGTGACCTGGGCCGAGTTACATCAGTTAAGTTGTTTATATTGAATGAGTTAACAATCGGAAGCCGGGCCGGCGGTGAAAATGTATTAAATTTGAACAAAATGTCTCAATGTTATGTTATCTTTTCCGAATTATTGTTAAGTAAAGCGGCCTGAGAGCAGGCGGCCGGCCCGGTGCGGTCTACGGAGCAAATATTTTGCCGGATTGCACAAAAATAGGCTTGACAACGGGTTGGCGTGTTTTATACTACAGGCTCTTTTGTAAGGCCGTATTAGCCTATTTTTTTTGGCTTTTATGTAAGCCAAGAAAAAGAAGTAGACACAAGGCCCAGATAGCTCAGTTGGTAGAGCACGTCCTTGGTAAGGACGAGGTCACCAGTTCAATCCTGGTTCTGGGCTTTTATAGGAATTTTTCGTGAAGGTGATATTGGAGGAAACCCGGAGTTATGGCGAAGCAGAAGTTTGAGCGGACGAAGCCGCATGTCAATGTCGGGACGATAGGTCACGTGG
>JAOUEU010000360.1 GCA_029858555.1 Candidatus Zixiibacteriota bacterium | reverse complement strand
TTCCAGTTGGTCGGCCACGGCTTTGAAGAAAACCGTCTTGAAAAATATGGACTGCAGGCAGATATTCATAATGCTTTTGTCAGGTGGATGCCTGGCCGGTGGCGACCGCACCCCGCTGAACCTCGTCATCTTCACTCATTCCGCCCCTCCCCCGCACCCGCCACAAGCAGGCGTATTTCGCAAGGCATAGTGTAACCATCGCGGCGAAGGTCGCCCACGCTGCGCCTCGTACTCCCAGACCGGGCACCCACAGGGCATTGGCCGTCACCGCCACGACAAGAGAGAGCACCGTACTGCCGATGATAGCCCGGTCGTACCGCCTGACATAAAGGGCGTAATGGGGAATATGGGAGAGCGTCAGCAGGGTCACTGTACCCAGCATGATCCAGAAAATCGACATGTGGTTCGAGTAAATTTCTTTGTCGACCAGGTACAAAAGAGGGCCGATACCGAGAGCCGCAAGGACCGACAGAATAACGACACCGCCGGTCACACCCAGAGCCATGCGTCTCATGAGGACCCGGTAGTCACTCATCTTTTGTTTCTGGTAGGCGCTCACGATTCTTGGATACAGTATCATGATGACGCCGGTATAGATGAAAACCTGAATGAGATTGGCAATGTTGGCGAAAAAGGTGTACACGCCGACCATGGCCTCACCGTGAAAATTCTGCAGGAAGTAACGGTCGGCATATTGAATCCCCAGAAGGGCCACCGTCGAGCCGAAGAAAGGCAAAGACCCCTTCAGGCCGAGTCTCAGCCAGCCCCAGTCCACCGATATGCTCAATACACTCTTCCAGGGCAGGTGCCTCAAGGCCCTTGCCGCCAGCGTCAGGCTCGCCAGCGCGCCGAGACTCCAGAACGACCAGATGAGCGTCAGGGAGAGCGCCCCCTCCCACAGATAGCCCATGGCGAGGACGACATACACCCAGATACCGCTGCGCACGAAAAGGACGGCGTTGGCCATCGTCGGGCGCGACAGGGTGATAAGCAGGCGGCCGGCCTCCTGTGACAGATGCTCCAGAACCAGGATCAGGTAAAACCAGCCCAGGTATTTCCATGAAATCAACCCGGTCAGGAAAACCGTCGACAGCAACGGCAGGATGATGACGTAAGTCAGGGCGTGAAAGACAACCTGGTCGCGAATCAGGGGAAGACATTCCGCTTCATCGCGGGCCAGAATTTCCCTGGTGTTGAAAACGTAAAAATCCATCCCCAGCAGATAAAGCGAGATGACCACGGTGACCGAAAACAGGCCGAATACACCGAGGTCCTCAGGCAGCATGCGGGCCGCGACAAAAAGCAGCAGCACGAACTTGCTGACCAGCGTGAGACTCCGCAAGAATAGATTGGCGGCACTCGTCTTTAACATCTTGGTCCGTTCCCCTTGACGCCCTGCTTGAATAGTCAAAGCGTTATGTCTATCTCCCGGCAGAACTGCCGAAGCAGATCATGACCATCCCATACGGCCGAGAAATTCAAGGCCTGCCCGAAGGGCACCACGCGACTCACGCCGAGCGGACGCCGGTCCGCGATCAACCGCTCGATACGTTCCGGTTCCACACCGAATACGGAAATCGTCTGGTCCCTGGCCGTGATGATATCCGCCAGCTCCTCAAGTTCGCCAATTTGCAGTTCATAAAACAGTCCTCTGCCGCTATGAAGCTCGCGATCGATATCACGCGGGCTTTCCAGCCAGAGCCGGTTTACGAAGTTAGACCGGGTACTTTCCATGGTCACCGCTCCGTCGGATTTCGCCGCCACCAGGCACGCCGTCACAAGCTTGTCCACCGCGGACGCCGGCACGCCTTCTCTTTGCTTTTGGACGACTGTCTCTTCTAAGAGATCCCAGAACGTTCCGCGGGCCTGGGCGACGCAATTCCTCTCCCCCAGCCACACCACCAGTCGCGGAGAAGAACACGCCCGCTGCTCAAAAAAGAAAGCGTCGTTGTAAAAGTCACTGACGACACTGTCTTTCCTGTCAGAAGTCACGAACTTCCCGGCATCAATCACCGAAAAGGAGAATTTGTCCGAAAACGTCAGTTCGACGGCCGCCGGACCGATCGGGATGGAGCGGATGCGTCGGATGGTTTCATCGCCGCCCCATATCACGCGCATATCGCACAGAGACGACAGGTCGGCCGTGACCTCATCGTCATGTTCATACCTGACGATCATGAACCGTCGGCTGATTTTATCGAACTCGTCGCTGGCGGCAACCTCGTTAATAACTGCGATGAGATGCTGAAGCTGCTCCGTCACGTGTGAGGATACGCGCACGATGTTGACATTGCCGACCAGCAGCGAAACCAACCATGAATATACGAAAATCGTGTCAACGTTGGCGGGGGCAATATGAAAAACCACTCCCCGCCCTGTCCAGAGGCGATCCCCTCGTTTGTCGTTGAACTTGTTCTCCAGATGGCGAATGTTGGCTTTTCTCATCCAGAATGCCAGGGCCGCCAGTTCGGCCAGGCGTTTGAACGAGGGGTCCGACAGAATGCGGCGTGAAACCGCGTCGACAAAGGCGAGTGATGTCGGATCGAAGGGCGGCAGCGTGGTTTGACCGCAGAGGGCTTGCGCGTCCGCGCCGCCGGGGGCAAGTATTTCATACCGCACGAGCCACCTCCTCCGCGTAAGTGTCGCTGCAGCCCCGGGACTCGACCCGGCGCAGCCTGCCATGTATACTGAAGTATTTACCGAG
>JAOUEU010000358.1 GCA_029858555.1 Candidatus Zixiibacteriota bacterium | reverse complement strand
CCAGGGCCGTTATCGAGAGGATGTCGAGCGGCAAGCAGGCGGTCATCATCACCGAAATACCCTTCCAGGTCAACAAGTCCAACCTTCTGGAAAAAATCGCCGATCTCGTGCGCGACAAGCGTATCGACGGCGTGTCGGATCTTCGCGATGAATCCGACCGCGATGGGATGCGCATTGTCGTGGAACTCAAGCGCGACCAGCAGGCCGACATCGTTCTCAACCAGCTTTACAAGCATACCACCATGCAGGTGACGTTCTCGGTCAACCGCCTGGCGCTGGATCACGGCGTGCCCAAGCTGATGGGCATGAAGGAACTGCTTCAGGCGTTTGTCGACCATCGCCATGAGGTCGTTGTCCGTCGCACCACCTATGACCTTCGTAAGGCCGAGGAGCGGGCCCATATTCTCGAAGGCTACCGGATCGCTCTGGATAATATCGATGCTGTGATAGCGCTGATCAAAAAATCGAAGGATACACCGACCGCCCGCGAAGGGCTGATGCAGACGTTCAAGCTGAGTGAAATTCAGGCCAACGCCATTCTGGATATGCGCCTGCAGAAGCTCACCGGACTGGAGCGCCAGAAGATAAAGGAAGAATACCAGGAACTGCTCAAGAAGATCAGCGAGTACAAGGCTATTCTGGACTCGAAGGCCCTGCGGATGAAAATTATCAAGGACGAGACGCTGGAACTCGAGAAAAAGTACGGTGATGACCGTCGCACGGAAATCCAGGAAGCCGCCGAGGAACTCACTGTCGAAGACCTGATTGCCGAAGAAGAGATGGCCATCACTATCTCGCACCTGGGATATATCAAGCGGCTTTCGGTCTCGGCTTATCGGCGACAGCAACGTGGCGGCAAGGGTATGATCGGTATCGAGACCAAGGAAGACGATTTCGCCGAGCATCTCTTTACCGCCTCGACCCATGACTACATCCTGTTTTTCTCCAGCAAGGGTCGCTGTTACTGGGTCAAGGTGCACAACATTCCCGTGGGCGGGCGCCTGGCCAAGGGCAAACCGATAATCAATATGTGCCAGATGGAGAAAGGCGAGGCTATCACGGCCTTCTGCCGGGTGCGCGATTTCTCCCCGGACATGTACGTCGTTATGGCCACCCGCAACGGGGTAATCAAAAAGGTCAGCCTGGATGCTTTCTCCAATCCGCGCGTTATCGGCGTCAACGCCATGAACCTGCCGGCCGATGACGAGCTTATCGAGGCCGCCCTCACCGACGGCACGTACGAGATCCTCCTGGCCACGCGCAAGGGTATGGCCATCCGCTTCCCGGAAAACAAGGTCCGCGCTATGGGCCGCACTGCTTACGGCGTGAAGGGCATCAACCTGGCCAAGGGCGATTACTGTATCGGCATGGTCGTCGTCAAGCGGGACAGCTCGCTCCTGGTCGTTACCGAAAACGGCTACGGCAAGCGCACCTCGATTGAGGACTACCGTGTCACCAACCGCGGCGGCAAGGGCGTGATTAACGTCAAGACCTCCGAGCGCAACGGCGAGGTCGTGACTATCAAAGAGGTTATCGATGCCGACGAGTTGATCCTGATTACCAAGAAAGGTATCGCCAACCGTCAGTCGGTTAAGGCTATCAAAGTGATCGGCCGCAACACCCAGGGAGTGCGCCTGATTACGCTCAAGAAGGACGATGTCGTAATCGACGTCGCCCGCGTCGCCAACGGGGGGTAGGCACTGACACCCTCAGTTCGCTGAGATCGGGACTGTTCGGAACCGCCCGGGGAACCACCCGCCCTGAGTCACCTGGCGCAGAATACCGGTTGGAGCGAACCCCCCTTTTTGTTATATACTTACCTCTATGAGTTATTTGGGAGAACTGGCCGGTCTGGCCACCGCCCTGTGCTGGGCCTTTACATCAATATGCTTCACTGAGGCGGGCAGAAGGATCGGCTCGTTCAAGGTCAACAAAGTGCGCCTGCTCTTTGCCGCCTCGATTTACACGGTCGTCCTCCTGTCAGTTACCGGCCGGCTCTTTCCGGCCGACCTCAACAACCAGCAGGTTTTCTGGCTGGTGCTTTCCGGCATGGTCGGCTTTGTCTTCGGCGACGGCTGCCTGTTCAAGGGGCTGGTCATGATCGGTCCCCGGCTGACCATGCTTCTGCACGCCACCGCCCCGATTATGGCCGTCCTCATCGCCTGGGTCTTCCTGGGAGAGAAGCTCGGCCTGCTCAGCCTGGTCGGTATTGCCCTGACCGTGTTCGGTGTGACCTGGGTCATCACTGAAAGGGGAAATAGTAACAAGAACAATTCTTCCCTGGCCGCCGGTCACCCCGACTCCGGCACCCTTCTGAAAGGCGTGCTGCTGGGACTGGGTGCGGCGCTGGGGCAGGCGGCCGGGCTGGTCATGTCGAAACAGGCGATGGTCCATTCGGGGGGATCGGTGCCGCCGATGGAGGCCTCATACATCAGGATTCTCGCCGCACTGGTAACGATCTGGGTAATATCGGCCTTCCGGGGCCAACTGCCGGCGACGATCGGGTCGATGAAAAACGGCCAGGCGATGGCCTTCGCTCTCGGTGGCGCCTTCACCGGGCCGTTCCTCGGCGTGTGGATGTCCCTGGTAGCGGTCAAGCTCATAGCCACCGGCATCGCGGCGACCCTCAATGCCATGACACCGGTGATGATTATTCCCCTGCTAATTATCATATACAAGGAAAAGATTTCACTCAGGGCGGTCCTGGGTGCCGTTATC
>JAOUEU010000359.1 GCA_029858555.1 Candidatus Zixiibacteriota bacterium | reverse complement strand
CGGCTGCGAAGATCAAAAGAAAAGTATAGGACCGCCGATGAAACTTGTCACCTCCGAGTTGATGCGTCAGATTGACCGCGAGGCGATTGACAAGCAGGGCATACCCGGCGACGAGTTAATGGAGAACGCCGGCCGCGGTATCGCCGAACATCTCACCACCCATGCGGAAGAGTTTTCCGGCAAAGCCGCCGTGGCGGTTTTCTGCGGAAAAGGAAACAACGGCGGCGACGGTTTTGTCATCGGCCGCTACCTGCACCAGTGGGGCCACGAGGTTACGATATACTACATCGGGCCCGCCGAGGAACTGTCAGCCGATGCCCGTCTCAATTATGACCGCGCTGTCGGGAAAGATATCAGGCTGCATGAAGTCACGGCTGTCGCCGATTTGCCCGAGAGTGTCGAGGCCGATGTAATTGTTGACGCCGTTTTCGGCACCGGCTTCTCCGGAAAACCCAAGGGACTGGCCGCCGAGATTATCGAATACATCAACCGCCAGCAGGCCCGCAAAGTGGCCGTCGACCTGCCGTCCGGGCTGAACGCCGACACCGGCCGGTGCGAGGGTGTCGTTGTCAGCGCCCATTACACTTACCCGCTGGCGTTGCCGAAATTCGGCCTGTACCTGTCACCGGGGCGTGAAATGTCCGGGGCGGTGCAGGTGGTCCCGATCGGCATACCGGAAGAAATCATCGATCGGTTCGATATCAAGCACGAGTTGATCACGCCGGAAATGGTTGCCGAACGCCTTCCCGCACGCAAGCCGGACGGTCACAAGGGGGATTTCGGCAAGCTGTTTGTCCTCGCCGGGTCGACCGGCATGACCGGCGCCGCCACTCTGGCCGGCGTGGCGGCCATGCGCTCCGGGTGCGGCATGGTCAAGGTCGGTTGCCCGCGGTCGGTACAGCCGGTGCTGGCGATCAAGATGACGGAAGTGATGACCTATCCCCTGCCCGATGTCGCCAAAAAGGGCGCGCTGGCTTTGCGCGGGCTGGGCGAGGTGCGCAAACTCACCGACGAGCACGACGCCGTAGTGATCGGGCCGGGTATCGGCCGCCACCATGAAACCGGGGAGCTTATACGGCGTTATGTCGCGAAGCTCGACAAACCGGCCATCATCGACGCCGACGGTCTTAACGCCTTCGAGGGACACACTGACATTTTCAGCGAGATCGAGACGCCCCTGATACTCACTCCCCACCCCGGCGAGTTCACGCGGCTGGTCGGTGAGAAGCTCCCGGAGGATTTCTTCGAGCGCATGGAAGTGGCCCGGGGGTTCGCCATTGAATTCAAGCTGGTGCTGGTGCTCAAGGGCAGTCCCACGATTGTCGCCGAGCCGGGCGGCGTCTGCTATGTCAACCAGACGGGCAATTCCGGGATGGCTACCGGCGGCTCGGGTGACGTCCTTTCGGGGATTATCGGCTCGTTCCTGGCGCTGGGGATGTCGGCGGTTGATGCCGCGGTCTGCGGTGTTTACGTGCACGGCCTGGCTGGTGACACCGCCGCCTATGAACTGACGCCGCAGGCCATGATCGCCGGTGACATGATTGACTGCCTGCCGGATGTATTTGAACTGCTGGAGTAGCGAGAGGGTTTACAAAGGCTTGACCGCCTAGCTCCCCGTTCCACAGATAGTCAGCTGTGATTTTATCCCATGCACCCTCACGCACGGGCTACGTAGCGCACAGTTTTGACCGAACGAACTAAAGGATAGCAAAGGATACCGTCAACACAGGCCACCCCTGCACGGCACTTTAGCGGTGCGAAAAGTAATTATCAATAATCTCTCGAGCATCACTTGGTAACTCCACGAGCGGACCCGCACACGCATCTCTCACAGTATCTCCTGCTCTGCCGAAGACCAGAAGGTTGCGGAGTAAAAGCTTTCTTAAACGAGGAGAAAACTGACACATGTGCTCAATGACCATCCAAGTGATAGACTCAGCGGACGACGGGTTTGCAGTTAACTTCAACAGTAATCCGGTCCTGAACTGCTTCGGTAGACTATCAAACTCATGGTCAACCAGACGCGCCACCGCAGTCGAGCCAGACTTTGTGGTTGATAGTACCTCGCACAGTTTTCGCCAAACTGGCTGAGGCAGGCGATCCCGCTCCTCCAGCATGAACTCCGATACCGCATCAGCTGCCTCATCGCGCGCGCCGCATTCAATTAGCAGTTTACTGGACAACTGACGGGGTAACTCATAAAAGTGCTGAAGTAAGTACTTGGTCACGTTGCGGACCGCGGCTTGCTGTGAAAGTAGTGTTCGCATAATTCGGAGAAATACGGACCGGCGAAGCAAGTCGCGCAAGGTATCTAAACCATGCGACAGTGACTTTGCAGCCGCCGGCGTGCTGGCCAAGTCAAAAAGTAGGTCTCTCAACGCTGCAGGGAGTAGATCGAAGAGCCATACGAGCGTCCAAGCGATCTCGGGCGCAGCCGCCTCGACTGCCGACAGTTTCTGGAGCACATCGCAGAAGAGCTCATAGATTGCTACATCATCCTGAGTGGTAACAAGATAGACCAATGCGTTTTCATAGGATGGATGGGCGAATGCGACTCTGCCCTCTACAATGGCTATCTGTCGACCGGCGAACCAAGTGAGCAACTCGTCAAAAGAGCGAGCCGCTGGTACAGATAGGTCCTTGAGCAGCCGCTCGTACTGTTCCCGCACAAAATCCACTGTGAATTGCCCGAGGAACGGGAGGCAGAGGAAAATGATC
>JAOUEU010000096.1 GCA_029858555.1 Candidatus Zixiibacteriota bacterium | reverse complement strand
CGAGCGAGGTCAGACAGGCCTGTCCGTGGCTTTTGACCTGGCCACACAGATAGGCTACGATTCGGACCATCCCATGGCACGGGGGGAAGTCGGCCGCACCGGAGTGGCCATCGATTCCCTCGAGGACATGGAAACGGTGTTCCACGGTATTCCCCTGGACGAGGTGTCGACATCGATGACGATCAACGCCACCGCCGTGATTCTTCTGGCCCTGTATATCATCGTGGGGAGAAGGCAGGGCGTAGCTTCCGACAGGCTTGTGGGCACCGTCCAGAACGATATCCTGAAAGAGTATATCGCGCGTGGCACCTACATATACGCCCCGGCCCACTCGATGAAGATTATCACCGACATTTTTGCTTATGCCGACAAGCACCTGCCCCGGTACAACACCATCTCCATTTCCGGCTACCACATCCGCGAGGCGGGCGCCACCGCCTCCCAGGAGGTGGCTTTTACACTGGCCAACGGGATTGCCTACGTCGAGGCGGCGTTGAAGGCCGGGCTGGACATCGACCGGTTCGCGCCGCGGCTGTCGTTTTTCTTTGCCGCCCACAACGAGTTGTTCGAGGAGGTGGCCAAGTTCCGAGCGGCGCGACGCCTCTGGGCCCGGATAATCAAGGACAGATTCCGCGCGAAAAACGCCAAATCGATGCTGTTGCGCTTTCACACACAGACCGGCGGCTCGACCCTGACGGCGCAGTCCCCGGAGAACAATATCGTCCGAACGACGGTCCAGGCCCTGGCCGCCGTACTGGGCGGCACGCAGTCGCTGCACACGAACTCCTTCGACGAGGCGCTGGGCCTGCCGACCGAGAAATCAGCCGAGATTGCCCTGCGGACCCAGCAGATTCTGGCATATGAATCGGGCGCGGCCGACACCGCGGATCCCCTGGGCGGGTCGTACTATGTCGAGTACCTGACCGATGCTATCGAGGAGAAGGGCCGGGCGTTAATAGAGGAGATTGAGCGGTTGGGCGGGTCGGTGCGCTGTATCGAGACGGGGTATTTCCAGAACGCTATTGCCCGTTCGGCGTATGAATTTCAGACGAGCGTGGAAGCCGACAAGAAGGTCGTGGTCGGTGTCAATCGTTTTCGATCCGATTCGGTCAGCATACCGTCAGTGCTCAAGGTCGATCCGGGACTCGAGAACGCCCAGGTGGCGTCACTGCAGCGAATGAAGAGCCAGCGCGACAAGGGAGCCGTCACCGACAGCCTGGAACGACTGGCGAAAGCCGTCCGGGGCGGTGACAACGTTGTCGAACCGGTCATGGAGGCGGCTGAAACTTACGCGACGGTCGGAGAAATCGCAGACGTGTTCCGCAACGCTTGGGGGGAGTATCATGAAAAGACATAAACTGTGGGCTGTCGTGACCGGAACACTTCTGATAGCGGCTATTCTGGGATGCGGCAGCGGCACGGAAGACGCCCCGGATCCCTCCGAGGCAGACACGGCGGTTCTTGACTCAGCCACTGAGGCCGCAAACGCGGAATCCGCGCCCGGCAGCGTGCTGTCTCCGGAAGCGAGGGAGATCCAGGAAGCTCTCAACAGCGCCATAGTCCGTCTGAAGTATGGCGACAAGAGCGGTCTATATGAAAACGAGTTTGAATACCTCACCGACGAGAAGAATTTCGATGAATACCTGGAATACGAGCCGGTGCGCTATGCCCGCGCCGACTCCATTGACTTTATAGAAGTGACGGGTTATGAACCGCGCGAGTACAACTCCATAATGGTTGATGTAATCGTGCATTTCCTCGGGCCGACCGGCGTGAGAACGGACTTCCCCGACAGAGTTCGGATGTTCCGCCACAAAGACCGCTGGATCAAACCAACGGTATCCAAATTGACTCACCAGTTAGAATATGAAAACATCCTGAGGCAGGCGGACTCGGCGGCTGAAGCAGAGGCGGATTGGGAGTAATCGTGTATGAGCAAACCGCTGGTGTCACACGTCGGCATCGCCGTTGCCAATCTCCAACAGGCCATCGACGCATACGGGCCGCTGCTCGGTGACAGCTCTCCCACGGTTACCGAGGTGCCGGACCAGGGAGTCAAGGTGGCCATTTTCAGTGGGAATTCGGTTGTCGGCAGAGGCCGCATAGAACTCCTGGCGGCAACGTCAGCCGACAGCCCCATCGCCCGATTCATCAAAAAAAGGGGCGAAGGCCTGCACCATATCTGTATCGGTGTCAGTGACATCGAAAAGACACTGGCGTCGTTGAAAGAGGCGGGTGTTCAACTCATCGATGAAACGCCGCGCGTCGGTGCCGAAGGTAACAGGATTGCTTTCGTGCATCCGTCGGGCATGAACGGCGTGCTGATAGAACTCGAAGAAGAATCTAAGTGAGTATTTTCTGCCGGTTCGGTGTTCCGCACCGCCGGCAACAGTCCAGGCTGTCGTGGTTGAGGCGTCCGCAGGGGCACCGCCAGAAATGGCCGTCCTCCGAAAACCTGATCTTGCCGTTACGCTGGTAACGTTTCAGGATGAAAAACAGGGCCAGGAGAACAAGAAACAGCGCCCCGAGACTCCACCAGAGGTCGCTGCCTTCTTTGGCGAATACCGCCTCTTCGGCCGGCCCGGTGTAGACGAAGCCGGATTGGGCGTATTTGATGTCATCCGTGACCAGGGCAGTATCCTCGGCGGCGCACTTGCCCCATACGGTGAAAAGGAGTTGATGCCCGGCTGGATGGCGGTACACGTAACCTGCTAGGCGGTGCCATATGGAAAGGTTGGAGGTCGTGTCGATCGAGAGAAACTCGATTACAAAGCGCACCCGGCTGTTCTCGAAATAGCCGGCGCTGGTCAGTAGCTGTGCATCGGGAAATCCCAGTACGACGTCGTTGGTGACGTTCCTGACCGACTCCCGCAGTTCTTCCTCGCTGCCGATGACACTCTCTTTGGGGATTTCAGATTTGAACAGCAGAATTTCCGCACCCAGGGTCAGGTTAACCAGTTGATAGGGGTAATCGTCGCCCGGCGTAACGTGTGTCCAGCCTTCGATTACCGGCAGGTTGAATTCCTTGCCCGGATCAACCGGACTCGTCGGGGAAACGCTGCCAACCAGAAGCGACGTCACGACCAGGATTACGCCCGGTACCGTGTTGAACAGCCTCATAAAGAGTATGTCGGCAGAACTCAGGGGAAATTATACCGGGCCGCCGTGCTCAAGGTCAGCAGAGTCCAGCGGCCCGGTTATTTCGGGAAGTTGTTCCTGAGGCAGGTGTTGACAATTCTAATGCGCTGCTTTAGGAATTCGGCTTTATCGATGGCCGGTGTGTACACGAACTGTCGGCCGTCCCGCGTTTTTTTCAGCAGTCCTTTATCGGCCAGACGCCCCAGGATAGTCATCACCGTGGTATAAGCCAGGTCGCTTTTGCGACCCAGATAAAAGAGCGCTTCCTTGACCGTGAGCGACTTTTTCTCCCAGGCCAGGTCCATCAGCCTGGCCTCGGTCGGCCCCATGAAGACAGCCGTTCCACCGGCGTACGGGTCAAAATAGAACGACTTTTTGCCCATCACCGTCCTGACTGTTTTCTACTCTTGAACACCAGACTCAAGCCAAAGGCGATAACGACGATCGGCCAGAAATAATCCCACACGTCACCATAGATGATGTGCATGCGGTCAAGAAGCATAAGGACGCCGAAAAGCAGGAGCAGGAAACCCAAAAGCATGGCTACCTCCACCGGAATAGGTTTCAACCAAGATAATGGTCGTGACGGCCCTGGAAAGCAAAAAATTACGCTTTGACGGGCCGTGAACAGCCCCGGTCCCGGTGCGCCGCGGCCTGAACAGCCGCGGATGAGCTGGAACCGATCAGGCGACGGCTGTCTCTACCGGATCTGTTTGAGGCGGGTCACGACGGTTTCCGCGATGGCCTCCAGCATCGCCTTGTCCTGGGTAGTGAATCGGCCGGGTTTATCGGAGTCTATGTCGATTTCGCCGAGACAGTTGTCACCGTCCATAAGGGGCACCACGATTTCGGATTTGGTCGTAATCGAACAGGCCAGAAAGCGGGCGTCTGAGTTGACGTCGTCGACGATAATTGTCCGGCCGGTGACGGCGGCCGCGCCACAGATGCCTCGGTTCAGTTCTATCGTCTTGTGGGGTGTTTCGGGGCCTATGTAAGGGCCGACTTCAAGTAACCGGCCTTTTCGCACGTAAAAGCCCGTCCAGTTGAAGTCTTCGTTGAAACCGTCGATCAATTCGACGGCGGCTTGGAAAATCTCTTTCTCATCGCTTTTGTCGGCGATGGCGATGCGAATGTTGTCGATCAGTTGCTTGCGCGTGTCGTCCATCATAGCTTTTTCCTGACAGCTTTAAGGTTCTCTTTTCTTACCTGCGGCGGGACGACGCAACCGGGTCCGATTATGAGCCTGGCCGGGTCGTTCTCGCTTTTGAGGCGGTCCATCTGGTAGCCGATCTCCTGCGGGTTTGCGTGCAGCAGCCAGCCTTCCTGGTCAATGCCGCCAACGATAGTCTTCCCGTCGAGCACATCGTAGCTGCGATCGATGGGCAAATTCGTCGGGTCGTGACTGTCCCAGTTATACATAGGCGGCGAGTAAGCCGCCTCGAACAACTGTTGCAGAAAGTTGTTGGACGAACACACATGGAGAAGGTTGATAGCACTGTCCTCGGCGGCCTTGATTACCTGGAGGTCGAAGGGGACCCCGAAGTGCTGATACTCTTCCCAGGTGACCACGTCGCGGGAGGCCCACTGGAGAGTGGCAAAGAAGATACCGTCGGCGCCGGCATTACGTAACTCCGAAACAAAGGCCGTATACGTGGCCGTAATGGCCCGCAGGGCACTCAGGACGTTTTCGGGATATTCTCTCAGGTGTTCGGCCAGGGTGCTGCGCTCGGGAACCATTCGGCCGGCTACCGCCAGGGGAGAGAATACCGTCATCAGTATGGGCAGTTCCCGGTCCGACCTCTTTCTTAATATCGAGACCACTTTCAGATGCTCGGCGAGGGCCGGGGCGCTGGCCGGCAGCGGCCTGATTCTCAGCCAGTCATCCGGGTCCTTTACGGGGAAATCGACTTTGATGTGATTTTTGAACTCGTCGCGGGAGAGTATCAGTTTCTTGCCCCAGTCCTCGACATGGTAGTCGGCGCGGGGATTGATTTTCATGAAATCCCAATCGAATTCCCTCTGGAAATAGAGCATGGCCTCGGCGGTACCGTCGGCGTCATGTTCCATATGGAAGAAGTGGCGCCACAGCGAGGCCGCGTAGCGGTCAGGTTTTTCGCCGGCGAGGATAGTCTGCAGGCGTTCCCGGTGAGACAGTTTTTCCATAAGTGGTGTGGTCTCGCGTTTACCTCGTTTCAGCTGGCTCCATGATAAGCGTTTCCTGTCCAAAGTAAAACAAAATGTAGGTTGGCCGGTTCATCGGCACGGCTTCACCCGGACCGGCCAACACGGTCAACGGCAGGAGATAATCGTCCGGCTCCGCAATTGCCCGAAACGGGCAGATGGGCGTTTTTCTGTTTAATCTATGAGCAATATAACGGCGGATTATTCAGCGGTTATGGCCATTGCCGAAAAACATACTGACACCACAACGAACTGGAAAACATTTTGCCGAGGGACCTGTATGTCCGCCAAAATTCTGGTAATTGACGACGAAGACTCGATGTGCAACTTCATGGAGATTATGCTCTCCAAGGAAGGTTACCAGGTCAACTCGGTGAATTCCGGACCGGAGGGGATTGCCCTCCTGAAACAGAAGAATTACGATCTGGTCATTGCGGATTTGAACATGCCGGAGATGACGGGGATCGAGGTATTGAAAGAGGTGAAGTCCTTTAAAAAGGAGCAGGACCTCATCATGATGACGGCTTACGCCTCGGTGGATACCGCTATCGAGGCTATGAAACAGGGGGCGACGGACTATATCACCAAGCCGTTCAAGGTGGATGAAATAAAGATCATCATCGAGAAAACCATCAACCGCAAGCGGCTCGAGGCGGAAAACGACAGCTTGAAAAAACGCCTTCAGAAGGATAATTCGTTCGACCATTTCGTGGGAGTATCCGATGTTGTTGCCGGCCTTAAGAAAGTGGCCCGTCGGATTGCGTCGAGCGATTCGACCGTACTGATCAGAGGGGAGTCGGGCGTCGGCAAGGACCTGATAGCCAAAGCCATTCACCACCATTCGCCCCGGTGCGGCGGGCCGTTCGTCACCATCAACTGCGCCGCCCTCCCGGAGAACCTTCTGGAGTCCGAACTTTTCGGTTACAAGAAAGGCGGCTTCACGGGCGCTATCAAGGACAAGGACGGGCTGTTCAAGGTAGCGGACGGAGGCACCTTTTTCCTCGACGAGGTCGGTAACACGTCCCTGGCGATCCAGGTAAAGCTGCTCCGGGTGCTCGAAGACAAGAAGATCACTCCGGTTGGAGACACGAAACCGATCGATGTGGATGTGCGCCTGATAGCGGCCACCAACTCCGATTTGGAAGCCGACGTCAAAGCCGGGCGTTTCAGGGCGGACCTGTTCTACCGCCTGAACGTAATCCCGATAGATATCCCGCCCCTGAGGGAGCGCAAGGAAGACATAAAACTGCTGGTGGAGCATTTTATGGCGAAGTACTGCTCCAAGGTGAATGCGCCGCTCAAGAAAATCTCCGACGAGGCCCTCGACCTGCTAGTTTCATATACGTGGCCTGGTAACGTCCGTGAGTTGGAGAACACCATCGAAAGAGCGATATTGCTGAACCGAACGGAGGTCCTGGAGGTGGCGGATCTTCCGGAAAAACTGTCCCACCCGCAGCCGGAGGGGCTGGTTGTCAGAGAGACCGAGCCGGCCACGCCGACTCTCGAATCCATCGAAAAAGCCTACATCCACTACGTAATGAGTCAAACACGAGGCAAAAAGTCAGAGGCAGCGCGAATCCTGGGGATCGATGCTTCGACACTTTACCGGAAAATCGATCGCTACCGGCTCAACGAGCAGTCAGATTCTCCGACAGAGAAACCGATAAAGAAGAAAAAGGAAAACTAGTCAGTTTTTGAACATCGGGGCGGAACGCCAGTTGCGGCCTTTCGCCATAAATAACCCTGTAGAACAAGCCGAGGTAAGAATAATGAGACCAAAGCCGTCGAGCGAAAGGGGTTTCACCCTGATAGAACTGATGATCGTGGTCGTCATCATTGGTATTCTCGCCGCTTTAGCCATACCGCGATTTATGCAATCCACAACCAAGACAAAGCAGTCAGAGGCGAAGCTCGTGCTCAAGCAGATTTATGTCAACGAGCGCACCTATCGCCAGCAGTCACTGGCCAATGCCTACTACATACCGGCCGGCCCGGCCTCAGCGGCCAGCCCCAATGCTCTCAATGAAATCTGGATTGAGATAATGCAGAACGCCAAGTACACCTATACGATCGCGGGAGGTGCCAACGCCTTTACAGCCACGGCTACCGGGAATATCGACGACGATCCCGCTATCGATACCTGGGTGATCGACCATACCGGGGCGCTGGTCAATACGATCGACGATGTCACGGTTGTCAATTAGAGAAATTGAGGTCCCCGTGGACATTGAGCCCGCTTTCATGAAAGCGGGCTTTTTTGTGGACGGAATCGGCCGTCGAACCTCGCAGATTGCCAGAAACGTGGCATTTTGCGATTCGAGAATCCGGGGTCGCTTCCACAAAGGTGGGGGGAAGAAGCCATAGACAGAACCATGGGGGTGATATCGTCCTGCCCGCAAAGGGATTAGCCGCCGCCGCAAGTGTTCAAAAAAAGTAGCGAATGAGGGCATATACTTTGCCGATATACCAAGCAACGGATGGATAGAAAAGACTGAAACCAATAACAAAACCTGTAGGAGGTAGCTATGTTTTCGAAGTTCCACAATCGTGAGCGGGGTTTCACCCTTATCGAGTTGATGATCGTGGTCGTGATCATTGGTATTCTGGCCGCTCTGGCCATTCCGCGGTTCATGCAGGCGACGACCAAATCGAAGCAGTCAGAAGCCAAGCAGCTTCTGAAGCAGGTCTACACTATGCAGCGCACGTTCCGTCAGGCGCAGGGAACCTATGGTGACAACGGCGTCGTCGCCGCGGCCGCCGGTAATTTCCCTCAAATAGGTGTTGAGATTATGGCGTCAGCCGTCTACAGCTATGCGATGACCGCCGCCCAGAATACTTTCACCTGCGTGGCCACCGCTAACCTCGATGACGATGCCACGATAGACACCTGGCAGATTGACCAGGCCGGTAACCTCCAGGTAACCCTGGACGACGTTACGAACTAAAGCGCATCTGCGAATCTTCAAGGCGCCTTTGCCAAGGCGCCTTTTTTTATTAAATAAATCGAATATTCGGGCTCGGGGCCGCCGATATACTAGCGGGAAGGAAAATCCGCCCCATATTTATGGTTGCTTAGGATTGGCAAGAGGGCTATTTAATATTGTTATGATCCGAGTTCTGGTTACAGTCAGTCTGCTGGCCCTGCCGCTATCCCTGGCGGGCCAGGCACCCGACAGCTCCCTGGCTCCGGAGGCATTCGGGCTGGCTTATCTGACCGAATATCTCGGGCTCAAACCGGATGACATCTCCTACCGATCGGATTACACCGAGCCGGATTCATTTCGCCTGGAGATAGTCGCCAGGCTCATGCAGGCCCCGCTGGACATGATCGACTACGCCGCCTCACTGAAGAACGCTCACGTAAAGGCCCAGCCGGAGATCCTGACCGGCGTGCTTTTCCAGGACCTCAGAAGCGAATACCAGAAGCAGCGTTCCCGGCCATACACGGCCGATATCTCCGAGATCCGGCGACTGTACAACCTCTACTACAATGACATAAACCTGAACCAGCTTCTGACCCGCGCCGCCGTTTATATCGACATCACATTTCCCCGCTCCCTTGACAAGGCGATGGCGCTGCTATCGACCGAACAACGGACTTTTCTCAAGAAGCAGTTCAAGGAACTGATCGTCATCGGCGAGGACGAGGAGTTTCTGTCGGTGGAAGCGATTGATTCCCTGGAGAAGGTAGAAGAGGGTTACTGCGAAGAGTTCGTTAAATTCGGGACGAGGATCGACAAAGACCCGATTGTAGCCGCCGGGATTGACTGCCTGCGGGAATTGATGGCCGAAATCAAAAACATCAGGCGCCTTCTGGCGTCCGGGCAGATGAGCCCCGCCCAAGTTCTTGAAGGGGTCGGATATCTCCCGGATAATGCCGACCAGAATTCCTATCTGGGCAGGCAGGCCGGATGGAGAATCGGAGGCACCGGCAGCGACTACTACACCGGCGAGTACAAGTTCATTTTTGATTTCGGCGGCGATGACGTCTACGATCTGTCGTCGGACCCGGATCATCCTCACAGCAGCATCATAATTGACTTGAGCGGTAATGATTCTTATCGGGGTCAGTCCGATTTTGTCTTCGGCTCCGGTTTCTTCTCGGTAGGTTTGCTGCTGGATTTTGAAGGCGACGACCGCTACGACGGTGGCTCCTTCTCGCTGGGGTCAGGCTACTTCGGCATGGGCTTGTTGTACGACGCGGCGGGTGATGACCGCTATGACGGCGATACCCATGTCCAGGGGGCCGGCAGTTTCGGCCTCGGACTCCTGATAGACGAGGCCGGGCGGGACATCTATAACGCGGCGGTGTACTCGCAGGGATTCGGTTTCGTGCAGGGAGCCGGCGTGGTATACGACGGCGCGGGTTCCGACAGCTACTATGCAGGGGGAAAGTACAAGGACATCCTCCGCTATGAAGATCATTACCTGTCGCTGTCCCAGGGGTTCGGCTACGGCCTGCGGCCTTGGATGTCCGGCGGCATCGGCGCCATCGTGGATGTGGAGGGCAATGACAGTTACTATTCGGACATCTTCGCCCAGGCGGCCAGCTACTGGTGGTCTCTCGGTCTGATTTATGACTCAGCCGGCAACGACAACTACCAGTGCTTCCAGTACGGTCAGGGTGCCGCGACTCACATGACACTGGGTCTGCTCATCGACGATTTCGGCAACGATGTGTATTTCGGTAAAGGCCTGATGCAGGGTTGCGGGCACGATTATGCCTGTGGTCTTTTGCTTGACCGTCACGGCCACGACACTTACACCGCCTACGATCTGTCTCAGGCCGCGGGCTCGGCCAACGGAGCCGGGGTCCTAATCGATAACGAAGGCGATGACCGCTATTTTGTCAAAAACCCCGGGAACAGCCAGGGATACGGTAATCCCCGGCGGGATTTCGGTTCCATTGGCTTGTTCATCGACCTGTCCGGCAGTGACCAATACGATGGCAATGGCCGTGACAACTATTTCTGGCGAACCGATTCCAAATGGGGCGGGGGTATGGATATTGAACTGAATCCAAAAGACAGCCTGGAAGAAAAACCGTGAGACGGCAATATGTGATAGCTGCAAGTTTTGGCTTGTTTATATTATTCGGGTCGATGCTGGCCGTCGGTGCCGCGGCTCAAGCGGGGCTCGAGCAGCGGGTGGATTCACTGTTTGTGATAGCGTCTTCCGGAGAGGTCAAATACCGGGACATGGTCGAGCCGGCCATTGAGGCGATCGCTGCGATGGGAGTCGACGCCGTCCCTGTGTTGATAGACAAATTCGCCACCAGGTCGGCCCGGGAAAGACTGACAATTACGAATATTCTCAAAAAGATAGGTGTACCGGCAGTGCCGCTGCTGGTCGAAGCGCTGAGTCGTTCGGACGGCCAAATTGTGCAGCGGGTGTGTGCGGTGCTGGGCGATATCGGGGATACTGCCGCTGTCGGCCCCCTGATGGCTGTCACGGGACATTCACGCTGGCAGGTGCGCGACCAGGCCGTCGGGGCGCTGGGCAAAATAGGTGACCGCCGGGCTGACAGTGTTGTCATGGCGGCCCTGGACGACGCGATCGGAGAGGTTCGCAAAGCGGCCGCCGTATCTTCCGGCATGCTCACCATCGGCGCTTCTGCCCGCAAGCTCGTACATGTTCTCGGTGACGACTTCTACGGCGCCCGGATGTCGGCCGCGCACTCGCTGTTGAGTCTCGATACGGTGACAGTCAAGGCGGTGCTGGCTGATTCTCTCGGCTCGGCTAATCATTTTGTGGGCGATCTGGGATGCTTTATTCTTTCCGAATACACCGGTGACGATCAAGCCCTTAACCTTCTTTACAGCCAGAGTGCATCATCTAATGCCCGGCGGCGGGCCCACGCGGCCGTGGGCATAATCAAGGCCGATCCCGACGACCTGTGTGGCTGGCACCAACTGCTCGTTGATCGCGAGTCAGACCGCCTGGCGCGTCTCAAGATGCAGTCCGCCCTCAAATCCTTGAAAAATGAAGAATGACGCCCTCAAAGACCGGCTGAGTCGACACCGCGGTCACATCGTCCCTTCCGGCAAGAACGAAACGCAGTCGCGGCCGCCCGAGGCATACTCACGCTTGGCCGAGGAGCTTGGCGGGA
>JAOUEU010000095.1 GCA_029858555.1 Candidatus Zixiibacteriota bacterium | reverse complement strand
AGAGTCCGGGGGTCTTCTGGGGACCGGGTTGGGTGAGGGGCGGCAGAAGCTATTCTTTCTACCGTATCCTCACACGGATTTTATTTTCGCCGCTACGGGGGAAGAGATCGGTCTGGCGGGTCTTCTGGTCCTACTGGCGTTGCTGTTCTATATCCTCTGGCGGGGCCTCAAAATCGCCTCGGCGCAGCCGGACAGATTCGGCTATCTTCTGGGGGTCGGGATGACGCTTTCGTTGTTTGTCAACATTTCCATAAACATCGGCGTGGTGACTTCGCTTTTGCCGGTAACGGGACTGGCGCTGCCTTTCATCTCTTATGGCGGTTCGTCGCTGCTGGTCTCGAGCGCGGCGATCGGTGTCCTGATCAACCTTTCGCGGAGGCGGGTCACATGACAGCGCCGGCCGACAGCATCAGGATCGTCTTTGCCGGAGGCGGCACCGGCGGCCATCTCTACCCGGCGATAGCCATCGCCGACCGGATCAGGGAAATGGCCCCAGCGGCGGCGAAGGTGGAGATAGTCTTTGTGGGAACGAAGCGGGGCCTGGAGTATCGGCTGCATGAAAAACTGGGTTATCCCTTGCACCTTATAAACATCAGAGGGCTGGTCCGGGGTTTTACGCTTGTTAATTTGCTGATACCTTTCCTGGTGGTCGGCGCGCTTATCAAATCGGCCCTTTTGCTCGGCCGGTTCGCGCCCGACATTGTGGTCGGCACCGGCGGTTACGTGGCCTGGCCGGTTCTGAAGGTGGCCGCCTTCAGGAAAATTCCCACGGTGCTTCAGGAACAGAACTCTTATCCCGGTGTAACGACCAGGCAACTGGCGGGCCGGGCCAAACGGATATATCTGGGTCTCGAAGCGGGTCGGGCCTACTTGAGAGACGCCGGCGAAGTTGTGGTCACCGGCAACCCGGTGCGGGCGTTCCTCACGCAGGGCGACCGCACGGAAGCGATTCGGTTTTTCGAGCTCGACCCGGACAAGAAGACAATTCTGGTCCTCGGTGGCAGTCAGGGAGCGCGGTCGGTTAACGCGGCCGTTTTGAGAAGCATTGACAGCAAGAGGTTGTCAGCCGGGTATCAAATCCTTTGGCAGACTGGAAAAGGGGGTTACAAGGATGTCGCCGCAAAGGCGGGCAGCAAGGCCCACGGCTGCACCCTTTTTCCTTTTGCCGAACGGATGGATCTGGTGTATGCAGCAGCCGATTTGGCAATTGCGCGCGCCGGTGCGCTGACTCTGGCAGAGTTGGCGGCCTGCGGCCTGCCGTCGGTCCTGATACCGTACCCTTACGCCGCCGGGGACCATCAAAGAAAGAACGCCGAAACCTTTGTTCAAAGTGGGGCCGCCGTCATGATAGACGAGACCGCCCTGGCGAGTGTAGATGTCATCGAGCAGGCCATCGCCCTCTTTGAAAGCGGCCGCGCTGCCAGGATGAAAGAGGCGCTGCAAAGATCGGCGGCCGGGAAAAAACCGGCCGCGGATATCATCGCCGAGGATATCCTGAACATAATCAGAGTCGGAAAGGGTGGACAGGCAGTTGCATGACAGCATTCGCACGAAGGAGAAAGTCCCGAGTTTCAGGCAGAGAAGTCCCATGTTTGGAAAAGTAAGGAAGCTTTACTTTGTCGGGATCGGCGGCGCCGGCATGTCCGGTATCGCTGAAATACTGCACAATCTGGGTTTTCAGGTGGCCGGGTCGGACAACACCCCGAGCCCGGTGACGGCGTACCTGGAGTCGCTCGGTGTCGCCGTCGAGAAGTCCCACGCGGCCTCGAACCTGAAAGAGATCGACGTGGTGGTTATATCCTCGGCCGTCGGCGAGGACAATCCCGAAGTGAAGGAGGCCCGCCGCCGGGGGATACCGGTGATCAAGCGGGCGGAGATGCTCGGTGAGCTGATGCGGCTGAAGTTCTCCATAGGCGTGGCCGGCACTCACGGCAAGACCACGACGACCTCCATGATCGGGCGCATACTGCAATTCGGTAAGTACCAGCCGACCCTCATTGTCGGCGGCGTGGTGGCCGACCTGGGCACCGGCGCCGCCCTGGGAAGCGGCGACTACCTGGTCGCCGAGGCCGATGAATACGACCGTTCGATCCTGGCGATGTTTCCGACGGTGGCGGTGGTGACCAATATCGAAGCCGACCATCTCGACTGTTATGCCGACATGGATGATTTACGCAATTCCTTCCTGACGTACATCAACCGGGTGCCGTTTTACGGCACAGTGGTTCTGTCAGCCGACGATGCTAATATCGCGACCATAAAGAAGAGAATCACGCGGCCTTTTTCCACGTTCGGTTTTGCGGCGGACGCCGATTACCGGGCGTTGAACATAGGTATGCAAAAGGGTCGAAGCACTTTTTCGGCGTACTACCGGGATACTCTGCTGGGCGAAATAATCCTGCACGTGCCCGGGCGGTTCAACGTGGCCAACGCCCTGGGCGCCGTGGCTACCTGCCATCAGCTGGATGTGCCTTTTACGACCATTGCCGACGGCCTGCTGTCGTTTCGCGGCGTGGAGCGGCGCTTTGAGATTATCGGCGAGGCCGGGGAGGTTCTCGTGGTCGATGATTACGCCCACCACCCGTCGGAGATAAGGGCCACCCTGGAGATGGCGAAAGCCGTCTACAATCGCCGCGTAGTCGTGGTGTATCAACCCCACCTGTACAGCCGCACGCAGGATTTTGCGCCGCAGTTTGCCGAAGCCCTGTCGCTGGCCGACAAGTGCATCCTGACGGACATCTACCCGGCTCGCGAGGAGCCGATTGAGGGCGTCACGTCGGAGATGATCAAGAAGCTGGCCGAGAAGGCCGGCACCGGCGACTTCGACTACGTGGGTGTCAAGGAGAACGCCGTGGAGCGGCTGGCTGCCCTGGTGCGGCCGGGTGACCTGGTCATAACTATGGGGGCCGGCTCCATCACGCACATCAAAAAGATGATTCTGGAGATGATTGAGAATAGATGAGGCTCTTCGGGAAAAGACTGTTCTGGTGCCTGACGGCGGCGACGGTTTTCGGCGCGGCCCTGCTGAGCTATGTCAGGTACGGCGACGCCTGCCGCCTGACGACGGTGACGGTCAACGCCCGGCCCATGGAGGACTGGTCGCGTCATTACGGTCTGAAGGCGGGAATGTCGCTTCTGGCGCAACCGCTGGAAGAGCTGGCGGACTCGCTTCTTACAGTCCAGCACATCTACCGGGTGGACCTCTCATACTCGTGGCCGGACCGGGTGAATATCCAGACCAACAAGTTCGTTCCGGCGGCCTTCCTGCTTGATAAACCCAGCGGCCAGCTGTACGGTCTGGACGGGCAGGCTCGGTTGATCGACCTCGGCCAGGATGCCCTGGAATGGGAACGCCCGGTCTTCACCAGTGTCTGCGCCGGCAAGATGTTCCGCTGCCCGGAGGATGCCCGGGTGAAGGTTGTGCTGGAGCAACTGCAGCGGCTGCAAGAGAACGACCGCGATCTTTACCGATTGGTTGATGAAATCGATTTCGGCAACTCTTCCTTCCTGAAAGTATCGCTGGCGGGTTTGCCCTACCGGTTGAACATCCGGGCGGGCTGCCTTCTGGACGACCTCGACCGCTTCGTGGAATTCGTGACGCGGTTTGAGCCGGACCTGAGCGGAGTCACGTTGCTCGATCTGCGCTTCGATGACATGGTTATCGCCAAGGGAGACAAAGACTGAACATGGCCGGAGAAAACATCATCGCCGCCCTGGACATAGGCACCACCAAAGTAGCCACGGTTGTGGGTGAGGTTGACGACGACGGCAGAATCTATGTCATCGGTCATGGCCTCGCGCCGGCGGAAGGACTTCGCCGGGGCGTGGTGGTGGACATGGAAAAGACGGTCAAGTCTATCAAGAAATCGGTTGAGGATGCCGCGATGGTGGCGGGCGTCGAGATCGACAGCGTCACGGTGGGCATTGCCGGGGAACACATACGTTCCATAAACAGCCACGGGGTGATTGCGGTGAGTCGGACGGACAACGAGATAACGGCGGCCGACGTGAAGAAGGCCATCGAGGCAGCCAGCACGGTGGCGATACCGGTGGACCGCGAGATTATTCATGTAATTCCGCAGGAATATTCCGTCGACGACCAGTCCGGGGTCAGAGATCCGGTCGGCATGTCGGGAGTGCGCCTGGAAGTGGAAGCGCATATTGTCACGGCCTCAATCACCACGGCCAAGAATTTGTATCGGGCGCTGGAGCGGTGCAACCTCGATGTGGACCATATCGTGCTGGAGTCGCTGGCGGTATCGCAGGCGCTTTTGAGTGAAAGCGAGATGGAGACGGGCGTCGTCCTGGTCGACATCGGCGGCGACCTGGCCAATGTCTCGGTTTTCTATGACAGTGCCATCCGGCATACGGCGGTAGTGTCCCTGGGCGGCAAAAACGTGACAAACGATATTGCCATCGGCCTGCGCACACCGGTGGACCAGGCGGAGACGCTGAAGCTCAATTACGGCGCGGCCCTGGCTTCGATGGTTGATCCGGAGGAGATGATTACGGTGCCGGGAGCGGCCGGCCGGGCGGCCAAGGAAGTCTCGCGCAACGTGCTGGCCTCGATCATCGAGCCGCGGATGGAAGAAGTTCTGTCGCTGGTGGTTCGCGAGATAAAGAAGGCGGGCCTGGGCGAAATACCCACGGGTGGCCTGGTCCTGACCGGCGGTTGTTCGCTTCTGCCGGGGACGGTGGAGCTGGCCGAGCAGATCTTTGATATGCCGGTGCGCTGCGGCCGGATAATGGGAATTGAATCCACCCCGGACGAGTTGAACGACAACCGCTTCGCCACCGCCCACGGTCTTCTGATCTATGGTTTCCATCATGAACCGGTCAGGACCGGCAAGAACGGAAGCATGCGGAGCTTTCTTAAGAAATTCGAGAATTGGATTACAAAGAAATTGTAGGGATAAGGCTCAAGGAGGAACCATCATGACCGGAGAGAAGCATAAGTTCAACTTTTCCGAAGACTTCGTCGGTTACGCCAATATCAAGGTAATCGGCGTTGGCGGCGGTGGCGGAAACGCCATCAATCGGATGATTGAGGCGGGTCTGCGGGGAGTGGAGTTCGTTGCGGTGAACACCGATGCCCAGGTGCTTGACCGCAACCGGGCTGAAAAGAAAGTCCAGATCGGGCGGGGCCTGACCAACGGTCTCGGGGCCGGCGCCAACCCGGAGGTAGGGCGTCGCGCGGTCGATGAGAACATCGCCGAAGTAGCCGAAGCTATCGGCAGGCCCGACATGGTCTTCATCACGGCCGGCATGGGCGGCGGGACAGGCACCGGGGCGGCCCCGGTCATAGCCGAGATCGCCAAGGAGGCCGGTGCGTTGACGGTGGCTATTGTCACCCGTCCGTTTATCTTCGAAGGAATGAAGAGAATCAAGCGGGCCGATGAAGGCCTGGAGGAGTTGAAATCAAAGGTCGACACCCTGATAACCATCCCCAATGAACGTTTGCTGGAGATCGTCGACAAGAAGACAACCCTGACCAAGGCGTTCGGGGTGGCCGATGAGATTCTGCACCAGGCCACGAAGGGAATATCCGATTTGATCACCATCCCCGGACTGATAAACTGCGACTTCGCCGACGTCCGGACGGTGATGGTAGAGATGGGCAACGCACTCATGGGAACGGGTTTCGCGGTCGGCGATGAGAAGGCCATTGACGCGGCCCGCGACGCTATTTCTTCACCGTTACTGGAGAATGTATCCATCAGCGGGGCCAAGGGCGTTTTGATAAACGTGACCGGCGGCGAGGACATGACGTTGTTCGACGTCAATACGGCGACGTCGCTTATCTACGAGGAAGCCGGTGATGACGCCAATATAATTTTTGGCGCCGTGATTGATCCGGCCATGAACGACCAGATGCGGATCACCGTCATCGCCACCGGCATCGGCAAAGGTCTCAAGCCCATCAGGAAAGAAGAACCCCGGGCGGTCGCCGTCAGGCCGGCCAAGGCCATGTCGCTGTTCCCCGACGAGATGGTTATCCAGAGAGCGCCGGCACCCGTGGCGGAACCGGTCGAAGCCGCCGCCGTCGTGGGCAGAGAACTACACGAGTCGTTCGTCGAGTCGCAGGACGGTAACGGCAGCGGCCACAGCCTGCGTAACCGGGTGCCTCTGTTCAACGAGGATGATCGCACAATACCGGCCTACATAAGAAGGTTGGATGATCATTGATATGACATGAATATAAGCGGCCCGCAGGCATGACACCGCTTCAGTTGCGGTGGCCGTTGCGGGCCGGAAAAATCTCGCTCCATTTTTGGTTCCTCCCCCGGCGCCGTCGGTCAAACTACCCTACCGGCGGCGCTTTATTATACTTAGCGGCGACTGGCCCAGCGGCCCAGAGGGTATGGGAAAATCCCCCCACAAAAAGCGGCAATTCGAACGTGCTCGTCAAACGAGTTCGCCAAGTAATTGCTGTTCATGCAGGTATAAAGCTGTCCGGCGGGCACGCTGACTGCTGGTTGACAGAGTTGGATTCTGCCGTTCCGTACGACCAGAAAGCGAGGTGATAATATGGGCTTCGGAATCACCGGGGACCGCCACGGTCAATACATATCACTTTTCGCCAACCGACACCTGTGGCACATGTATAATTCTCTGGGGCGATTGTCGTCCGGGCTGCGCCTTAACAGTGCCGCCGATGGTCCGGCCCAACTGGTTATATCCGAAAGGCTGCGCACCCAGATCGGCAGTCTGACCCAGGAGATAGAGAATCGATCGGCCCTGATAGGCAAGTATCAGTCGGCGTCATCGACCCTGCAGGAACTTCGTTCGCAGCTGACGGACCTGCGCTCACTGGCTGTCAGCGCGGCCAACGAAGGGGGCAACGACGAGTCTGCCCAGGCTGCCTACGGCACCGTCGGTGACCTCATAGTCGGCAGCTACAACCGAACCATCGAGACGGCGGAATACAACGGCTCCAACCTGGTCGACGGCTCCGAGGGAGCGGTGGCCACGGTGAGTGAGCTGGAGGGGATCGACCTGTCGTCGGCGGAGTCGGCCCAGGCGTCGATCGCTCTTATTGACGAGGCCATTGACGGTCTTGACGAACAAATCATCGAGGTCGGCGCGACGCAGAAGAATGATATCGAGTCGCACCTGGCCTCGCTGCGGATATCGCGGCAAAACCTGATCGCGGCCGAGTCACAGATTCGCGACACCGACTACGCCCTGGAGTTCTCCAATTTCGTGCGCGAGTCCCTCCAGGCGCGGGCTTCGCTGGCGATGATGGTGCATAACCGTGTCAACGCGGAAATTATTCTCGGCCTGTTGCGGTCATAAAAGACGGAGAGAGGGAGCGTCCCCAGCATAACGACACAGGCGAATGTGGAACATATCCTCCCCCTGGCTATAGGATGGCTATTTGCACGGCCGCCGGGTCTCGCTCCGCCCGGCGGCTTTGTTTTTGGGCAGGCCGACGGTAATTCAGGGGTTTCTTATCGGCCAAAAGAAAAACCGCCCGGAAGGCGGTCTCTACAAAACTCAGACCATGGGCCCGGGAATGAAACATGTTACTCGGACGCGGGGGATTTCTCTGGAGCTTTCCCGCTTTTGACCTGCTTGCTGACTTTGCCCGCTTTAAGGCAGGAAGTGCAAACCGTAATGCGTTTGGAAGTGCCGTTCACCACGGCGCGGACAGTCTGGAGGTTGGGGTTCCAGCGCCTCTTGGTGATGTTGTGGGCGTGAGAGACATTGTTGCCGAAGAGCGGCTTTTTGCCGCATATTTCACAGACTTTTGCCATAACTGAACTTATTCTCCATCAAAACATTAGCCACAAAACTTACACATTAATCGGAAAAAGGCAAGCACAATCTCAGGGCGATACCGTTTTTTCCGATAAAGTCCGTCCTCTCACCGGTATAAAACAATATCATTGGCTAAAAGTTTGCCTTATTCTGATAGCTTTTTAATGACTTTACATTGTCGGCGACTTTGATTAACGTATTGACAAGAAACATCGTAAGTTACAGGGACTTAAATGCTTGATTTGAAGTTTATCCGGGAAAACCCGGAGGCTGTTAAAGCGGGAATCGCCAAAAAAAACGACCAGTCAGATATTGACAAGATTCTCGATCTGGATATCAAGAGAAGAGAAATCATAAATAAAGTTGAAGCGCTCAAGGCCAAACGGAATCAGGCTTCGGCCGAGATCGCGAAAAAGAAAAAGGCCAAAGAGCCGGCCGAGGCTGCCATAGCGGCCATGCGGCAGGTCGGCCAGGAAATAGCAGCCCTGGATGACGAGCTTCGCGAGGTCGAGCAGGAGTTGAACGCCGCCCTGGTCTGGGTCCCCAACATTCCTCATGTATCGGTCCCCGTCGGCACGGATGAGTCGGCCAATGAAGTGGTCCGCGAGTGGGGTGAGATTTCGAAAAAGGATTTCAAGGTTTTGCCGCACTGGGAAATCGGTGAGAAGCTGGGTATTCTGGACCTTTCGGCGGCGGCCAAGATCTCCGGCTCGGGGTTTTACCTGCTCAAAGGGATGGGGGCGCGTCTTCAGCGGGCCCTTATCAATTACATGCTCGATATGCACGTCAGTGACGGCTTCACCGAGGTGGCCAGCCCTTATATAGTCAATGAGGACACCATGTTCGGGACGGGCCAACTGCCCAAGCTCGAAAGCGAGATGTACCGCACGACGGATGAGGACAATTACCTTTATCTTATCCCGACAGCCGAAGTGCCGCTGACGAACATATACAAGCAGGAGATCATCGACTACAAGCAGCTCCCGATATACATGGTTGGCTACACGCCCTGTTTTCGCCGAGAGGCCGGAGCGGCGGGCAAGGATACGCGCGGGATGATCCGCGTGCACCAGTTTGACAAGGTGGAGATGGTAAAAATCGTTTCCCCGGAGACTTCTTACGACGAACTGGAAAGCCTCCTGGTGCAGGCGGAAAAGGTCATCCAGGGTTTGCAGATTCCCTACCGTGTGTGTAACCTGGCCTCGGGTGACCTTTCCTTCGCCGCCGCCAAGTGCTTTGATATAGAGATCTGGGCGGCCGGCGTGGAGAAGTATCTTGAGATATCCTCGGTGTCCAACTTTGAGGATTTCCAGGCGCGGCGGATGAAATGCCGTTTCCGGGACGCCGACAAAAATATCAGACACCCGCATACTCTGAACGGTTCCGGGGTAGCCCTGGCCCGGCTGGTGCCGGCGATACTCGAGAATTATCAGAATCCCGACCAGACCGTGACGATACCGGATGTCCTTCGACCGTATCTGGGCGGAGCAGAAAAGATAGGCTAATGTCCGAGCCATCACTTCTCAAAGGCAGAACAGCCGGTCTTTATATCGGCAAGTCCACCGTCTTCAAGGTTTTTCTTCTGGGCGGGGTGGCGATTGTTTCGGCCCTTTTTATCTGGTACACCTTCGAAGTTATCGAAAAGCTCAAAGTCGACACGCGCTCGCAGGTGGAGAAATATGTCAAGATGTGGCAGATGGCCGCCAACTCGCCTACCTCGGGCACGGAACTGCAGTTCATTTTCGACGAGGTTATTGTAAAGGCCAACTTCCCCATCATCGTGCTCAACGGCCAGCGGGAACCTGTCCACTGGCGCAATATCCAGGGCATACCGGCGACGGACACGACGCGCAAGTCATACGAACGGTTGCGCCGCATATCCCTCGAGATGCTCGAAACCAACGGTGAGTTTCCCCTCTATATCGACGAAAACCTGGTGAACTACTTCTGTTACGGTGACTCGGAAGTGATCAATCAGCTCAAGTGGATGCCATTTATCGAAATCGGGATTGTGCTGGCTTTTATGATCGTCGCCATAATCGGTTTCCAGAATATTCGCCGCAGTGAGGAGAGACATATCTGGGTGGGCATGGCCAAGGAGACAGCGCATCAACTGGGCACACCGATATCCTCGCTGCTGGGGTGGCTGGAAGTAATGGAGTCGGAAAGAACCGAGCCCGGCGCGCCGCCGGGCCGGGTCGCGATCGACCACGACCGTCTCGAGACCATGCGAGTCGACATCGACCGACTTCAGAAAGTAGCCAAGCGGTTCGGGCAAATCGGTTCCACCCCCGACCTGGAACCATGTGATCTAAACGGGGTTATTGGTGATGCGGTCGATTATTTTCGGCGGCGCCTGCCTTTTGAAGGCAAGGGTACGCGTATCGATTTTCTGCCGGGCGATGTGCCGCCGGTGAGTCTTAATGCCGAGCTTTTTAGCTGGGCGTTGGAGAACATGATTAAGAACGCGTTGCAGGCGGTCGATGCCAAGGGTGGCCGGATAGTGATCCGGTCGGAAGTACCGCAAAACAACAAATCGGTATTGATAGAAATTACGGATAACGGCACGGGCATTCCGCCTGGTGCGCAGAGGAAAATCTTCAGGGCCGGTTTCACCACCAAAAAACGCGGCTGGGGTCTGGGCCTGACGCTGGTGGCGCGTATAATAAATGAATACCACAACGGCAGGGTGGATCTGAAAAGGTCTCGGCCGGGGGAAACCGTCTTCGAAATCTTTCTGCCGCTGTCCGCCGCCGGGCAGGATCGGGCCGAGACCGGGACAGCTTAAATTCAGCAAGGCGTGTATATGACCACACCGGATGTGAAGAAAAGGATTCTCTGGGTAGATGACGAAATCGACTCTCTGAAACCCCATATATTGTTTCTGGAGAAAAAAGGCTATGAGGTAACCGGGGTTATGTCGGGCGATGACGCCGTGGCGATCATCGAGAAGGAGTATTTCGACCTGGTGCTTCTGGACGAGATGATGCCGGGCAAAGACGGCCTGACGACCCTGGAGGAGATAAAAGAGATCAAGCCGCACCTGCCGGTGGTTATGGTCACCAAGTCCGAGGAAGAGACCCTGATGGAGGATGCCATCGGGCAGAAGATTGATGACTACCTGGTCAAACCGGTGGTTCCTTCGCAGATTCTCCTTGTCATAAAGCGGCTGCTGGATGCCAGGAAGATTATCAGCAGCTCCTCCATGAAGCGCTATATCACCGAGATCAACCGCTTTAATCAAAAGCTGTATGGCAGCCTGGTCCCGGAGGACTGGCATGAGGCGGCGCGGATTCTGGCGGCATGGAACCTCGAGCTGGATGAAAACAATGACGCCGGGCTGGAGCAGACGCTGGAGGGTACGCGCAAGGAGTGGAATGTCGAGTTCACCAAGTATGTTTTGAGTAATTACCAGGGTTGGCTCAATAATCCGAGCCGGCCGCTGCTTTCGCCCGACGTGGCCGGCCGCTATATCATGCCGGAGCTAAAAGGCAAGAAGAAGGTGCTGTTTATCGTCGTCGATTGTATGCGCCTTGACCAGTGGATGCAGGTCGAGCCGCTGGTGGCGGAGTACTACAACATTCAGCGAGACTATTACTTCTCCATGCTGCCGACGGCCACGCCCTTTGCGCGTAACGCTCTTTTCGCCGGCATGTTTCCCGACGAGATCCATCGCACCTACCCTGACAACTACGACTCGGCCGAAGAGGGCTCCCTTAACC
>JAOUEU010000357.1 GCA_029858555.1 Candidatus Zixiibacteriota bacterium | reverse complement strand
ATTTCCCCGTTTATGTCACGCGGGTTTTCTATAAAGAGGCCGGCGAGTACACTTTCCGCATGGAAGGTCGCGCCAACTACCCCCTTCCGGCCACGGCCAAATCCTGGGATCATATCCTGACGGCTGTTTATTATCCCACCAGCTACTGGTCGGTGGGTTCGCTGTCGCGCGAGCCGATCGACCACCCCGCCGCCGTTCCGGTGATCATCGACGATTCGCTGAACCCCGAACGAAGCGGTGTGTACTACCGTTTCGACCTGAGAAATCTGGAAAGGAAAGCGGAAAATTCCGAGCCTCAGCCCCCGCAGCGTTGAAAAAGCGACCGCTCGCTAGGCCCGCTCGCCGTCTACTTTATCAGGACCATCTTCCGGGTCTCCGCAAATCTCGCCGTCCGGATTTTATAGAAATAGACACCGCTGGACACCGGCTGCCCGGCGTCATTGGTACCGTCCCACGACACGATATGCACACCCGCCGTCTGGTCCTGGTCCGCAAGGCTTTTCACCTGCCGTCCCAGAACGTTGTATATGGCGATTTCAACACGCGCTGCGGACGGCAGCTCGTAGGCGATGTTGGTCTCGCCGTTGAAGGGATTGGGATAATTCTGCGATACGTCAGCCGCATAAGAGACTTCCACCGGGTCGGGGATCGTCCGGCCGACACCGCCCATATTGTACACGTGGACCGAGCCGCCGTCGCTGGTCGCCAGGATGTTTTCTTCATAAGCCAGCATACTGCCCCCCTTGCCGCCTTGAGCCAGCAGTTGGGGTATGCTCCCGCTGACATCGAACAGGCCGACGCCCCCCGGACCCACCGTGAACATCCTGTCGCCGTCGGCCGCCGCCCGTACGACGGGGAACGATAAATCTTCGGCCGTCATATAGACCGGGTTGGCCGGGTCCGAGCAGTCATAAACAATCATATCGTCCCACTCGAAAAGTACGGCGTAGTCCCCGTTGATTAATATCTCCCCGGCGCTGGAAGTAAGGACCGTCTGCGAAAGCAGGTCCGCGCCGTAATCGCTGCCGATCGCCAGAATACTGAGATAATCGCCCTCGTGGGAAACAAACAACAACGTGTCCCTGATGGCAACGGCCTTGATGGGACTGCCGACATCCCAGTGACCCACCGGTTCAATCATCGCATAAGTGGAAAACCGGTACAAATCCACGGCGCTGTCCAGTATTGCGATGAAGTACTGGTAAGGCGCGTACATGCTTCCCGCAAACCTGATCTCGGATATTTTGGAAGCATCCACGAAGATGGATTTATCCAGGGAGTACTCGTCCGGATCGGAGGCGCTGGTGATGAAGACAATCCGCCCGAGTTGCGGCAACAGGACGATCAGCGTGTCACCGTTATGATCCATGGATTTGACTTCGTCTACATCGCCGTAGATTGTATATGAGTAGTGCAGGTCGTTGAGGCTGTCGAAGGCGTGGACATCGACGGGATTGGCCGTCCCCCCGGTAAAAAGCCTGGTTTTGAATACCTCCAGGCTGGTTATCGGCCCCGGCCGGCTCAGGGCCTGAGTTGGCGAATCCAGCGCCTCCAGGCGATACAGGTACAGCCCGCGGAATTCACCGGGCAGCACCATCGCTTCGCCATCGACCAGGGGCGCCAAATCACCACTGTACAAACTGCCGCTGATCGAAGCCGTCCGCAGAAACTGGTGATCGCGGCGGTCGATCAACTGGACAACTCGGCTGGCGCTGAGAACGACCAGCAGCGTATCGGTCGCCAGTACCCGTTCCGGCTCGCCGACTCCCATGATGGAATCCGTTATGACTCCCCCGCCCGCCTGGAACTGCCCCATCAGGAGCCCCCTGGTGTCCAGCAGGATGAGCAGGGTCGTATCGCAGAACGTAAACGAGATCGCCCGGTAAGGCACGTACAGGTAATCAACGAAGGAGCCGAAGCCCGCTCCGCCAATATCGTAACGCATTATTCCGTTGTATTTGTCCAGCGCCAGCAACTCGTCGTCCCACACGTCGAGTTGTGTTACCAGAACACCTTTCCTGCTGTAATCAAGGTACACGGCTGCGCTGTATCCCTCCAGGCGGTAGCGGACAATACCCTCGAACCACCGCGACAGATAGATATCGTCACCGTGCAGGGCAAAATCGGCGAAAGTCACGCCCGGCTCCACCTGCCCCAGGTAGCCCACCGCCGGCAGCCCGGAAACATCCAGAAAATGCAGGCGGTCGTCGGCCGTGCGCACAAGCGCCACGTCACCGTAGAATTTCATCGCCAGAGGTATGCCGTCCAGAAGTGTATAGCTGCCGGCCTCCAGATGCGAAGTAGCCGAGTCATAGGCCAGAACGGCCAGCCCTGCCTCGGACAACCCGATCCAGTAGTCACCGAGCGCCTTTGTCTCGCTGTAAGCGTTCCACAACAGCGTGTGGTCGGGGACACCGTTAAATTCATCCCCGGCATGCGTTACCGCCGCGAGAAGAACCAGGATGGCCGAACACCACTTGCCCATTCTCATTTGACCAGGATCATCTTTCTGGAGATCTCGGACTCACCGCTGCGCAGACGATAAAAGTAAACACCCGATGCAAACGCCGAACCGTCGAACTCCACCACGTGCTTGCCCGCGCCCAGGCTGCCGTCCACCACCGTCCGAACCCGCTGGCCCAGAATATTGAATATCTCCAGCAATACCCGGGAGCGCCGGGGCAACTCAAACATAATGGTCGTGGCCGGGTTGAACGGGTTGGGATAGTTCTGATAAAGGCTGATCG
>JAOUEU010000094.1 GCA_029858555.1 Candidatus Zixiibacteriota bacterium | reverse complement strand
CTATCGGCGTTTGTCCTTTACTCGCCTTCGGATGGGGACGCCTACGTCCGGCTCTCGGCCTCGTACAGGTATACCGATGAGGTAACACTGGCGGCCGGCGGTAATATCTTCACGGGCAGACATGACAACACCGAGTTTGGGCAATTTCAGAAGAACGACAACGTGTACTTGAAAATGACCTACGGCTTCTAAAAAAGTAATAACCATAATAAAACAGAAAGGAAACACGCTATGACTTTGGAAAACTCCGTCAGACTGCTGGCGGGCTTTTTAGTCCTGACCTCGCTGGCTCTGAACTACCTGGTATCCCCGTACTGGCTGCTTCTGACGGTCTTCGTGGGTCTCAATCTGGCCCAGTCCGCCTTCACACGTTTCTGCCCCGCTAAAATCGTCTTTAAAAAGCTTTTCTTTAAAAAAGCCGCCTGACGGGGCGGCTTTTTTAGTGGATCGATTTCGTTCAGGCCACGTAATTTATCCGGTTTTCCCGATACGGGCAGCTAAGTGTATAATACGTATAGCCTTTTCGTTGACAAATGAGCACAAAATGATTTAAACTCGAACCGGAATCTGTCGATATAACAATTACATGAGCCTGCCAAGTAGAAATATGTCAATTGCAGCCGGCCTCTTTTTGTTGCTGCCGGCAATCTACGTCGCCTGTGACAGCTATCCCAGCAATATCATCCCGGTTTTGCCCAACACCTATCGGGTGGAAGGTGTCCTGGTCAAGGATATAATCCGTAACACCAGCACCATCAGACTGTACTATCAGCGCAGCGATTCCGCCGTGAATTCGGCGGAGGTAACGTACGGTTTGGACACGCTGATCTGTGATGATTCGCTGTATGGTCTGGCTATGACACCCGCCGGCCTGTTGCGTTTTGGCGAGGATACTCTCCAGGTGGTCGACGAGACCCTGCTCGATTTCAAGTTCGTGGGCATCGTGGCAGACACTTTCTCCATAGAGTCGGTGGTTCCCGACCGCCGCGAGAAACTGTCCTTCGAGACTGTCAGTCTCAGTTGGACCGGCGCCGACAGCGCCGAAGGCTATATCATGGCGGCCGTGAAGAAGGGCCGGGCCTACATGGAAAAGGGCTACAGCCAGTATGTCTCTTCTCAGGTTACCTCGGAAACGTTTAATGCCCAGGCCTTCACCGTGGACAACGTCCCCACAAACGAGATAGACCCCGGCTGGTACTACCTGTTTATTTATACCTACACCGGTATCCCCGACAGCGCTCTGTCTTCGGACCTTCTGCCGGTTCCCCTGCCAGGCCAGTTGGGCGACAATATTGACCTGGACGAGTTGACCGGCCGATTTGGAACCATCCTGGCTATCGAGTTCGACTCCATGAATGTCGTTGCAGAATAGTCCAGAGCGGCGAGACCAACCTGCTTCAAGCTCCCTTCCCCGTTTTAAGTTGCTAATCGAGCGCCGACGCTTACCTTGGCTCCGTGAATGACCGATACGAACTTATCCGTCAACTGGCGCGGTTGGAGACGGAACAGGTAAATCCGAATACGATCGACATTGACCGTCTCTCAGCGGTCGATATCGTCACGAGAATAAACCGGGAAGACAAGAAAGTGGCCCCGGCCGTTGAAAAGGCCAGGGAGCCTATTGCCCGGGCAGCGCAGATATACGCCGACGTGCTCAAGGCCGGCGGAAGGGTCTTTTATATCGGCGCCGGCACCTCCGGGCGGCTGGGGGTTCTTGACGCCGCCGAATGCCCGCCGACTTTCGGCACCGACCCGTCGCAGATAGTTGGCATCATATCCGGAGGCTACCCTACCCTGGTGTTGTCCGAGGAAGGTGTCGAGGACAGGCGGGAGGCGGCCCGGGAAGACCTTCAAAAACACTGTCTTACCCGGAACGACTTTGTAATCGGTATTGCCGCCTCCAAACGCACGCCCTATACGCTGGCCGGTCTGGAATACGCCCTCTCGGTCGGCGCCCGGACGGCTTTCATCTTCTGCAATGAACTGGAGGTCAATGCCGATCTGCTGTCGCGGCTGGATGTGACGGTGCCGCTGCTGGTCGGCCCGGAGGCTATCACCGGGTCCACGCGCATGAAATCGGCCAGCGCTCAGAAGATGGCTCTCAACATGATTTCCACGACCGCCATGATCCTGCTGGGAAAAACTTACGGCAACCTGATGGTCGACCTCAAGGCGACTTCCGAAAAGCTGGCCGCACGCTCCCGAAAAATACTGATGGACCTTTTTCAGATCCCGCTGGAGAAGGCCGATGAACTGCTGGCGGCCTCGGGCGGATCGGTCAAGGTGGCTGTCGTCATGCACCGCCTCGGCTGCAACCGCGACGAGGCCGAGCAACGCCTCGCCGGAGCCGGAGGGTTCATCTCCAAGATCGAGTAAAGCGAAACGGATGCCCATAGACGAAAGACACAGCATGACAGCCAGATTTCTGCGCTTAGCGCTCTTTCCGGTGGCGCTTTTTCTGCTGTGGCGGATGAGCGTTGCCGAGATTGACAAGACGCCTCAGGAAAACCGACTGCCTGCTCTGTCCCGGGAGACATTTCAGCTAGTGCAGGACAGCATCTTCAGAACGATAAACCAGGATTACCAAGCCGTCCGACCCATACTTGCCAGCAGCTGTTTTGACTGCCACAGCAAATTTACCAAATATCCATGGTATTATAAGCTGCCACTGGTGAAATCAGCCATTGACGGCCATATCAAGGAGGCCAGTGAGTCCCTGGACCTGTCTGCGGATTTTCCCTTTCCCGGCAAGGAGCCTGTATTCCAGTTGCTGGAGGCAGTACGGGAAGAGGTTGAGGAATCCAAGATGCCGCCGATAAGCTACCGCCTCTTCCACTGGGGGAAACTGATCGAAGGCGCGGCCCGTGATTCACTCCTCAACTGGATAGATGACGCCAAGGCCATTATCAAGAAATTCCACGATGAGCACGGCCACCTCATCGAGGCGGAGCCACTCGAAGACAAGCCCGGACCTTGACTGTATGCGGCCGTCCGCATCTCAATCCTGAACCAGAGGGGGCAAAATTGTGCCGCTGTACCTTCGCGTACACGTTCTTCTCGCTTTCTCGCATGGTGAGAGACGGCCAAGTACCAGCCTCGCAATATGTTTTGTCGGCGCCGCACAAATCGGCACAGAAGTTGTTTCTAATTTGGATGTAACAGAGCCTTACCAACGATAAAAATAGGAGTGTGAAGCAATGCTGCGAAAACTAGCATTTGCCATTGCGGTTGCGGCCGCCATTCTCTGGGTGGTCGGCTGCTCTGAAAGCCCTTCCGATTCGCAGATGACTTCCCAGCAGCCCAATCTCGAAGAAGAATTCGGTGGTTATACCGCTACCGATGAGAACGCCGCTTTTGGCGACGACGAGCTCCTGGGGGCCGAGGCCGACTATGCCGACTACGATGACCCCATCATGAAGGAACCTCGCGCACAGGCTATAATGTCCCACCGTGACGCCGGCCTGTACCATCTTAGAGCCATCTGGGGGCGGCTCGACTACGACTCCACGGTGACGGAAGAAACCGACTGGTCGGGATCGCTCACTATCAGCCGGGGCGTGGAGATAATCCGTAGAATCATCCGGTTTGAGCCCGATCAAGACTCGATTCTCGAGCGCACACAACGGAACCTGATCGAATGGCATTCCATCACCACCGTGCACAACGACGGCATTTCCGTGGATATTTTTGTGCCGCCGGCGGTGCCCGATTTCGATACCACCCTGGTCATCGACGATGACGGCCAGGGCAACGTCGACACCGCCATCGTGGTCGACATCACCTATCCTGACCCCGTGACGGTCGCTTTCGAGACGGGGCCCTACAGCGCCACCTTTACCCTCGAGCAACTGGCCGGCCTCGACTCCGTCGCACAGCTTGATGACGGCAACGCGGTAGCTTTTCAGGCCTTTCGTCTTCATCGTGTGCCCTGCCCGCGCGGCTTTCTCGCCGGGAAGTGGGGTTTCAACGATGAGAACGAAGGCGTCTTCCGCGGTATCTGGATGGAGCAGCACGGCCGCATCGCAGGTTACTTGAGGGGCCATTTCGGAAAAAACGACGAGGGGCAAAAGGTGTTCTACGGCAAGTGGATTAGCCGCAGCGGCAAGTTCGAGGGATTTCTGAAAGGCCGTTATGGCTATCATCCCGCTGCGGATGCGAGCGACCGCGCCCACCTGAGAGCCGGAGGATGGTTCAAGGGGCAAATTTACAGCGCCGACAGAGTCGAGATCGGCCTCCTGAAGGGCTGGTACAAGTCCGCTGAACACCCCGTCAAGGCGCGCTACTTCCAGGGACGATGGAAACTGCATTGCCAGAACCTGTCGGTTAACGATGACGGACTCGAAGATGAGGAAATTGACCACGACACTGGCGACGGTCGGTAAAGATGACAATTAAATGACACTATTCATACCGCGATACCGATGCATCGGGGCCATGCCGGCGGCTCTAAGTGGCGGCCCGCATTTGCCTTAGGGACTCGCGCAAGCTTGGATAAAAAAGGCCCGCAAATCTCACTATTTTCCAGTCGGCGCGAGAACAAACCGGGAATAAATCTTGTTATAGATACCAGACCCACAATAACCCCCCTCTGTCTCTTATGGAGACAACCCTGCGTTGGGCAGGATTAGCAATAATCCTGCCCTTCATTTATTTTAGCTATCGCGCAGAGATTACTTGTCGGCCAGTTCCTTCTCGAGGACGCCGATCATGGAATCTATCCGGAACTGTTCGCCACCCACCAGAGGCTGCAGTTGTCGGTACAACTCCAGCGCTTCGGCTTTCTTGACGGTGGATTTTTGAGTGGACAGGGCATTGGCCAGGTTAATGCGGTAGGGAATAAAGCTGGTGTCTTTGGCGGCCAGGTCCCGGAATATCCGCTCGGCATCCCCGGGCCTGTTCCTGGCCACAAGGTACAGGCCCTTGTTCAAAAGCAGTTCGTCGCGCTCACCGAAGCGCGTCAGGGCGCTATCAATCGTGGCCAGGGAGATATCCAGGGAGTCCAGCTCCGCCGCCACGTTGGCCAGCTGGAGATAGTAGTTGGGATTATCGGGAAAGAGCTTGAGTGTCTCGCGGCTGAAGTAATATGCATTGGGTAAGTTTTCGAGTTTAAGGTTCAATTCAGCCAACTGGGGGTAGTAGTCCTCGGCTTTGTCGCCGGTCTTCACCAGAACGCCTATGGACCTGATGGCGTTCCGCCAGTCCTCCATGGCCAGGCAGACTTTGTACAACTCGAGGTTAACTTCGCGGTCATCCGGATAGAGAATATCCACGCGCTTGAGGTAGAACAGGGCCGAATCAAAGATGTAGTCACGCTGGTAGCTCAGGCCCAAGAAGAAAAGCACCGAGCGATCCGAGGACTGCAGGGCGACTGCGCGCGTCAGGTACTCGCGTGCCCTGGCGTAATCATCGTCCAGAAAGGCGCTCCGACCGGCCGCCTTGAGTTCCTCAAATGTCTGTGGTTCCTTTCCGCACCCGGTGAGGATAACCACACAGAAAGCCACTAACAGATACTTCTTCATGCGTATTCCCTTATCAGACAGGCCGACTAATAATAAGTCATTCCGGCTTGCAATTCAACCCCTGCAAAGATAACTTGAGCCGATGTTTAAACAGACAACCCTCGGACTGGTCTTACTTTTTGCTTTACCCCCGGTCGCTACCGCGCAGCCGGCGGAGAACCCTTCGCCCTTAGTGGCAGTACTGATCGACCCGGACATAGCAAGCGAGGGAAATCGAGATGAATCCGAACTTAACCTGTCGCTGGCCATAGCGGTCAGCAACTACTGTGATTACTATTTTTACAGGATTGGCCGGCCGTCGGAAATATCACTATTAAGCTCGGGCCTTTCCGTCCAGCAGCGCCTGGCGCAGATGGATCTTGCGCACTATGCCTCCATAGTCCATTTGAAGCCGGAGGGGGATTTTCGCACGCGAACGGTGACGGTGCGTGACGAGAGGCGCGTCAGCCATTTCGTACAGGTCCCCGGTTTTGCCGATATAAGCCTGCAGTACCGACTTGTGACTATAGACGGCGGACGGATTGCCGGCGAAAAAAAAGGCCTGGTTCGAGCCGACGCCGACCGCTACTGGCTCAAGCGGTCAACTGCCATTGGTTCACGCGAGCTTGACTCCCTGGTCGCCGCCAGCCCGGAACCCATCGAATACGTCATTCAGAGATGCCTGGAGAAGGTCCTGAGGCAAGTCTCCGAGGGTCCGAAACCTCTAGAAACACCGGGCGAGCCAATCCCGTCCCTGGTGTATGTTGATTCTTCCCTGATCAGAGAAAACCCCGGTCAGTGGGCCCGATCCGCCCGCGAGTTGCACGAACTGGCCTCCCGTTATTTCTTCCACAGTTTCAATCATTCGTTCCGCGCCTGCGACGTTCGGCCAATCGATTTACCCGCCGAACCCGGCTCCTCCCTGCGCTATACGTATGGACGGTTCAAAGGCAAGGTGGCGGCCGCCGGTGACACCCTGATTGTGGGGATGTGCATCAACACCGACCCCGTTGACTACTTTCTGCACAAGGGGTATGACCAGGTCGGCGTGTCGGATATCGGGCAGAGACGAGTAATTATCAGCACGCTGCCGCGCCCGACTTTTTCCTCGGGTTTCTGGGAACCACATTTCAACGGACTGACACTTTTGCATGAGATCGGGCATTCCTTCGGCGCCATCCACGCCTCGGACATGAATTCCGTGATGAGCCATACCACCACCTGGCTGGCGTCGGCGCGGTTTGATCCGTTCAATCGGCGTGTTATTGAAGCCGCACTGTCCGGCGAGCTCACGTTTGACGAGCCCGAGAAATATCTTTCATTTGTGTCCGAAACCCTGACCAAAATCAATTATGGCCTGGTAGATTATCCCTCTTTTTTCTACCACTTCCTCGAACACGGGGAGAATCAAACGATCAGGAAGAATTTGCTCGACGCTGTCCCCCACAGGCCACACGTTTTCGCTGCCAGGGCTTACGGCCTGCTGATGGCCGGTAAGCACAGCGCAGCGGCGCGACTTTTCAGACAGGCCATAAAGACCGATTCAACACAGGCGTCGCTGTACTACTACCTGGCGCTCGCGACAACCGGCCCCGAGTCAGTTGCCGCCATGCAGAAGGCGGCGGATTTGGGTTATTTCCTGGCCCTGATTCGTCTCAAGAAGATGTAAGGGCTGCGATGACGGCTTTCCGGCGGCGGTTGACAAGCGACTGCAATTGCGTAGATTACGGAATGAATTCGACCACCAAATACAGCAATGCCGTACAGGTTCTTGCCCTGTGCAAATTCGCCGGCGTACAGCCGCGCCTCCTGCAGGCTTTGCTCCAGCATTTCGGCAATCTGGAGCGCATTATTCGGGCTGATTCCGGGAAGTTGATGGTCATCGACGGCATGACCGCCGAGGCCGCCAACAAAATCACCAAGTCGGCGAAGTTTCTCGAGGAAGCACAGGGCTATCATAGGGATTTGACCGGGCGGGATATCACCGTAATCACCCGCTTTGACGCCGACTATCCCGACCTGCTGTTTGAACTGAATGATCCACCGCCGCTTCTCTACGTCAGGGGTCGTCTGCCCGACAAGGCAAAAAAATCGGTGGCTCTGGTCGGCACCAGCAAGGCCACCAACCAAGGCATCGAACTCACTGTCAAGCTGACACGCAGCTTCGCCGCCGCCAGCGTCCAGGTCATATCGTCACTAAACAAGGGAATCGGAGCGGCCGCGCATGTGGGCACCAAGACCGCCAAAGGGGTCTCGTTTTCCGTCCTTGAGTCGGGTGTCGATCAACTCGACCCCGCGGAGTCGGTGCCCCTGGCCGTCGACATCGTCGAGCGCGGAGGTGTCATATCCGAGTACCCGCCTGAGGATAAATTCCATGAGGACAACCACGTCTGTGCGAACCGCCTGATTGTCGGTCTCTCGCAGGCTGTCGTCGTAACGCAGGTGTACCGGGACTCGAGACGGACCCTTGATCTCCTGTCGTGCTGCGGTCAAATCGGCAAACTGGCGTATGTTATGATCGACCCCCGGTTCGGCGCCCTGGTGGACAAGGAAAGTCTGAGCAAAGCTGTCTCCTGTGGTGCGATTCCCATGGTCGGTCTGGATAAAGTGGATGACATCATAAAGTCGCTGGTATAACCGTCTGGGATGGACGATATCTATTACACCATCAGCCGGCCCGCCCGGGCCGAAATAAAGGTCAAGGGTTCCCGATTCATCGCCGAGACGCACCTTGTAACGACCATCGACGAGGCCGGTACACGGTTGGCGGCTATCCGCAAACGGGAGCATGCCGCCACTCACCATTGTTACGCCTGGCGGATGGGTCTTTATGATGAGACGGAATTCAGGTATTCGGACGATGGCGAGCCCAGCGGAACGGCCGGACGCCCGATCTATGATGCTCTTGAGGGCCGGAGCCTGACCAATATCCTGTTAGTGGTGACACGCTACTTCGGCGGCACCAAACTCGGTACCGGGGGACTGGTCCGGGCATACAGCGAAGCCGCCGGCTTGGTACTGGAGCAGTCGGGCGTAAAAGAGAACCACGTTACCGAGAGGATCCTGGTCGACATCGACTTCGCCCATTACGACCTGTTGGTAAAGGCAATGCACCACTTCTCGGCCAGGCAGATTCAGGCGGATTTTTCTGACCGCGTGGCTGTCGAGCTGGAGATACGAAAATCCAGGGCGGATCAGCTGATTGATGAAATTGCCGAACTCTCCAGCGGCAGGGCGGAGATCAGAAGGTATGCCTGAGCATGAACGCATAGACTGCCTGGGCCTGGGGATAATTCCATTCGATATCCTCTATACCATCGCCACATACCCCCGGGCGGAAGCCAAGATAGACGCCCTCGATTTTAACACCCAGGGAGGCGGCCCGGTGCCTAATGCCATGGTAGGCCTGTCGCGCCTGGGGCTAAAGACAGCCGTCATCGCCGCTGTAGGCGATGACCTTTTCGGCGAGTACGGCGTCGCTGAAATGAAGCGGGAAAAGGTCGACACGCGGTTTATCATCGTGAAAAAACGGACCTCGGCCATCGCTACCGGCTACATTGAAAAAGGGAGCGGACGACGCACGATGGTCCTTTACCGAAACATCACGGTTGAACCCGGCGATATCAACACGAGGTCTCTGCCGCTGCCCCGACTGGTACACCTCGACGGGCGAGATATGCCCGCCACGATGAAACTGGCTCGCTGGGGCAGGAGAATGAAAGCGACGATCTCCTTCGATATCGGGTCGGTGCGCAACGATGTCTCCGAGGTATTCGGGCTGGTCGATCATCTTGTCGTCGCCGACGGATTTGCCTTCCCTTTCACGGGCTGCCGTACCGCCAGGCGCGCTATCAAGAAGCTGGCGGAGCGCTGCCCCGGAAAGATCGTGGTTACCGAAGGAATTAGAGGTTCCACGGGGTTTGAAAACGGTGCTTTCTATACGCATAAAGCCTTCCGGGTGGAGAACGTAGACGCCACCGGCGCGGGCGATGCCTTTCACGTCGGCTATATATTCGGTCTTTTGAAGGGAACGGATATGGCTGAGCGACTGCGGCTGGGGGCGGCCGTGGCCGCTCTGAAATGTATGCAGCCGGGCGGCAGGACCGGTCTGCCCGACCGGCGACAATTACAGAGATTCTTGAAGTCGAATCCTAAAAGCTATGCTTGATTTTTTTGACAGCCTCGACCGCATTGTCTTCCTGTTCGTTAACAGGAGTCTGGCAAACCCCGTCACGGACTACATAATGCCGCTTGTCACCAGTGATGATAACCTGCGGGTTCTTTATGCTCTGGCAATGATTCTCCTGCTGATAAAAGGAGATACGCGCCTGAGATGGCTGGTGGTTTTTTCCGCCCTGGCCCTGCTCATCACCGATCAGGTATCGGCGGGGCTGCTCAAACCAATCTTTGCCAGGTTGCGGCCATGTCATACCATCGGTCAGGTACACCTGCTGGTCAACTGCGGCGGTGGGTACGCCATGCCTTCCACCCACGCCGCCAACACTGTCGCCCAGGCGGTTTTGTTCGGCACCTGTGTGAAGCAAGCCCGTTTATACCTTTATGCCTTCGCGGCGCTCATTGCCCTGAGCCGGATCTTTGTGGGGGTCCATTACCCGCTCGATGTGATTGTCGGCGCCGCCATCGGTGTCATCATCGGCTTTATTGCTTTGCTTGGATTCCGGAAGTTCGAAGCGCGAGTCCTCCGGCAGTCGAATTCGGCGCCTTTCGGGGCGCGATAAGTACCATCAACCTTTAAACGCCTGCGGGGTGCCTGTTATGCCATACACACTGGAGGTCGTCCGGGGCGACATCACCCGGGTCAATACCGAAGCTATCGTCAACGCCGCCAACAACGAATTCTGGATGGGTTCGGGTGTCGCCGGAGCCATTAAGGGCGCCGGAGGCCAGGTGATTGAGACGGAAGCCATGAATAAAGGGCCGGTGATACCGGGCGAGGCCGTCTTTACGGGGGCCGGCCTCCTCCCATTTAAAATGGTCATCCACGCCGCCGTCATGGGTCAGGATCTGCGCACCAGCGACCGACTGATTCGCCAGGCCACCGTCGCCAGTCTCAACATTGCCGAAAAACACCGTATCCAGTCCGTGGCATTTCCGGCGTTCGGCACCGGCGTCGGCGGCTTCCCCATGAAAGCCTGCGCCAACATCATGGTTACGACGGTCAGAGGTTATCAGGCGCGATCCCAGAACATCCAGAGGGTAGTTTTCTGCCTCTTTGACGCATTGGGCTACAAGGTTTTCTCCGATGCCCTCGCCGCCAAAAAAACTTAATATCAGCACCAGACTCCGCTGGTAACCGCCCCGGGGGTAAAATCGTAGACACAGCCGGTAGAAATTAGTTGACAAAATTGGTCCTGTTATTAACTTCGGTGAAAATTGCTCGAGCATGTGGGGCTACATAACGATCCGGACACCGGTTTTGGACGGCACAGGGACGCGTCCATATGCTCGGCAACGGCGTGGCATAGTCGCGAAATCAACCAACGGTTAACTAATAACTCATCAGGACGGAGGATTCATGATGAAACATGCAGCAACTTTACTGGTTATCTTGCTGGTTCTGACCTCGATTGCCTTCGCACAGGACTCACGAAAGTATCAGATCTTCGTGGATGGACAGGGGCTCTTTCTCACTGAGCCCGACTTCTGGACGGATTACTACTCATTCGGGATAGGTGTCGGCGGGGGTATCGAGTATCCGGTTTCGCCCTCATGGTCACTGATCGGGGGCATTGATATCAGGACGTACGCGCTGGACAAGGGAGCCATCGAAGATGCCTTCAAAGAGGATTACAACGCCTCGTCGGTCGAAGTTTCGGGCGGCCGGGCCTGGGGTTATTCTTTCTCGGTTCTGGGTAAAGGTATGTTGCACTCCGAAGGCAGCAGGATGACCCCGTACTTCAAAGGCGGTTTTGGTCTTACCCATATAACCGCTTCCGACGCTGAGGTCAAATACACGGTTGGCAATAACGACCTGTCGGACGATCCGGGAATCGAATCCGAGACTAACGTTTCGATTACTCTCGGGGTCGGCCTG
>JAOUEU010000356.1 GCA_029858555.1 Candidatus Zixiibacteriota bacterium | reverse complement strand
ATATTGTACCGAAGCATATAACTCACATTTTTGACACGTTTTACTCCACCAAACCCGGCAAAGGTACGGGAATAGGTTTGGCGATGGTGAAAAAGATAGTTGAGATGTACGGAGGGCGCATCTCGGTATCAAGTGAACTTAACCAGGGAACAACATTTGAAATAGAGCTAAGGCTCTTCGAATCCTCTCGCTAGGGTTTGAATTTCATTCGTATCTTATGTCTGAGGCACCCCGACACAAAATCCTGCTGGTCGATGATGACCCCGACGTCCTGGAGGTCCTGGGCAAGTTGTTCAGCGGCGAATATGCCGTGATTCTGGCCTCCTCCGGTGAGGAGGCGGTGGCCAGATTCAAAGAACACGCCGATATTGCTGCGGTGGTTATGGATATCAGGATGCCGGACATGGACGGCATCACCGCCGCCCGACAGATCAAACGAATCAGTGCTGACCCGGCAATCATTTTTCATACCGGCTATCCCGGCGATTATGATGAGGAAGAAATTGACAAAGAGGAGAAACCGTTCGACTACGTCTTAAAAGGGGAGTCGATTTCCCGACTGACGCGGTCGGTCCGTAATGCCGTCGATACCTTTCACATGAGGAAGGACTGCCGGCAGCGCTCCGATTTGGCCGAACTCAAATACGGGCTGGTCGGCCGGTCGGCCGGCATGCAGGATGTGTACGAACGGATTCACAAGTTGTCTCAGACCGACGGAAAGGTCATGATTCTGGGCGAGACCGGCACCGGCAAGGAGCTGGTGGCGCGCGCGATTCATTTCAACAGCCGCCGGAAAAACGAACACTGGATGATCATCAACTGCAACCATAGGCCTCCCGGCCTGGTGGAATCGGAACTGTTCGGGCACGTTAAAGGCGCCTTCACCGACGCCGTGGCCGACCGGGTCGGGTATTTTGAGATTGCCGACAGGGGTACCGTCATGCTCGACGAGATAGCCGACCTGGACAAAGTTACCCAGGGGAAAATCCTGCGCGTTTTGGAAACCGGCGAGTTCCAGAGGCTGGGCGCTTCCGAATGGCGCAAAACCAATATCAGAATCATCTGCGCCACCAACAAGAACCTCGAGAAAATGGTTCACGAGAGCGCCTTCCGAGATGACCTGTACTTCCGTCTGAAAGGTGTCCATATTTTTCTGCCGCCCCTTCGTGACCGAAAATCCGATATCCCCCTCCTGATCGACCGCTTTGTGCAGAGACTGTGTGAGGAATACAGCACCCTGCCCAAGGTCTTTGACCAATCAGCGATCGATGTACTGCTCAGTTACGATTGGCCGGGAAATGTCCGGGAGCTTCTGGACACGGTCGAGTCACTGATAACTCTTTCCGACTCCGACATCATACTGGCTGAAGACGTTCGCAATTATCTCGACTTCAAGTACACTGACTTCGTTGTCGATAACGAAAATCGACGGAGTCTCAACCAGCGCGTCAGGGACTTTACGGCGGCCTGCATTGTCCAGGCACTCACGGAAACGCACTCCAATGTCGCCGCTGCCGCCCGCCAGTTGGGTGTGGACCGTGCTAACCTGCGCAAGATGATCCGCCGCTACGGTATTGCTGTGTCGAAAAGGCAAAAGTCCGGGGCAGCTTCATGATGCCACCGCGAGGTTGCTACTACCTCCGCAGAAACCCGCCTATGAGGTATTATTGACCCCTTCGCCTCCCATGCTTGCGAATCTCCCCCCAGTACCCATTGTCATTAAACAAGTTAGCCTGGCCCATATCGGAGCACATTCGGCATGGTATATGTATATGAAAAAAGTAGACTGTTTGAAGCATTTCAGCAGAGAGACAGAGCCGGTGGTGTTGTGCTCGCACTATCGGCTGTTTTTTTTGGGCCAGCCCCCGAAAGACCCCACAGCCAGCCGGTTTCATTTCTCGGACATAAGCCGCTTGCGGTAATCGCGGTATTTCCTGAGATACTCCGCCATTCTGGTTTCACGACCGGCCTCCCGGGGACAATAATACTCCGTTCCGGCCAACGCCTCCGGGAAATACTCCTGGTCGGTCAGGGCATCTTCGTAGTCGTGGGCATACTTGTAGCCCTTGCCGTATCCCAGCTCCTTCATCAGGCGGGTGGGGGCGTTGCGGATCCACAGCGGTACCGGCAGCGAACCATGCTCCCCAGCGTCGGCCTGGGCCTTGGCGAAGGCAGTGTAGACTGAATTTGACTTGGGGGCACAGGCCATGTAGATAACCGCCTCGGCGATGGCCAACTCACCCTCCGGTGAGCCCAGAAAATGATATGTGTCGCGGGCGTTCAAGGCAAGCGTCAAGGCATAGGGATCGGCCAGTCCGATATCTTCGGTGGCAAAACGTACGACCCGCCGAATGACGTACATGGGATCCTCGCCGGCCACAAGCATGCGGGCCAGCCAGTACAGCGAGGCGTCGGGGTCGCCCCCGCGCAGGGCCTTGTGCAGGGCCGAGATGATATTATAATGCTCCTCCCGGTCCTTGTCATAAACGGAAAAACCGCGCTGATGTACGGCCCTCAGGTCCTCGACAGTGACGGTTTTTCGGTCGTCAATAAAGGCGGCGGTTGCCTCCAGAATTGTCAGGCCCCGCCGGGCGTCACCGTCGGCCGCCCCGGCCAGAAAATCAAGTGCTCCTTCATCGAGGGTGAGACCTTCGACTCTCAGCCCGCAATCCTGGTCGGTCAGAGCCCGGCCGATAATTCGCTTTATGTCGAACTCGGACAGACGTTCCAGAACATATACCCGTAAGCGCG
>JAOUEU010000263.1 GCA_029858555.1 Candidatus Zixiibacteriota bacterium | reverse complement strand
GGCCCTCCACGCCGGGACGATGCTGGACGTCGATTTCAACATTGCCAGCCGCACCGGCCTGCACTGCGCGCCCCTGGTGCACGCGCAACTGGGGACGGATAAAATTCACGGCACGGTACGTTTCGGCATCGGCCCCTTCAATACCGAGGATGAAATCAATACCGCTATCGGGGCGGTGCGCGAGATAGTCCTTACGACGAAACAGATCGGCGCGCGCAAATCATAGCCGTCCGTAGAACCGCTCTCAGCATTTCGGAATTACCAGGGCGTCGGCGACAATCTCCGAAACCGTTTTGACCTGGACACCCAGTTTATATTCCCGATTGAGTTCACCGAGCTGATCGATGCAGTTGTGGCAGGGGGCGACGACGATTTTGGCTCCGGTTTTTTTGATCTGGTCGGCCTTGATGCGACCGGCTTTCAGTCTTCTGTCGGCATAGCGGGTCATGGAAAGCTGGCCGCCCCCGCCGCCGCAACAGTAGTTTTTTTCACGGTTGGGAGTCATTTCGACGAAGTTGCTGACGGCTTTTCTCAAAATAAAGCGCTGGTCTTCGACGATTCCTCCCAGCCTGACCAAATTGCAGGGGTCGTGGAGAGTCACCGGTTCGGCGACGCGTGAGGGATCTAGACTCACGCGGCCCTGCCGGATATAGTCGGCTATCACCTGGATGATGCTTGTGACCTCGAGGCCGTAGCTGGTGCTGAGCCAATCCGGGGCTTCCCAGCGGTTGGAATTGAAGCCGTGGCCGCATTCGCCCAGGACGAGCGTGGTCGCGCCAAGCTTTTTGGCGGTGGTCAGCAGGCGGCCGGAAAGAGTCCCGCCAATCTCGTCGTCGCCGCTGAACAGGGCGTAGTTGGTGACGTCGTAATAATCACTCGAAAGGGTCCAGCTCTCGCGGGCGGCATGGAATATTTTGGCGGTGGCCAGCAGGGAGAGAGGGAAGAATTTCGGTTCCCGGGGATTAACGGTGTAGAGGATGTTTGCGTTTTGGCGGTCAAGGGGCAGTTCGGCGTTCGGGTCGCCGACTTCCTGCGCCAGTTCTTCCTGCAGCCAGGCGACCGTGTCGAGCCACTCTTCTTTCGGAATGCCCATGTTGTTGCCCTTCTCCAGGGCGGCCAGGACGGTCGACTGCAGTTCGGGGGGCACCAGGTCGATAGCGGCCAGGGCGGTGCGGCCGATACGGATAAGGCGGCTGACATCCAGTCCGATGGAGCAGTTGAGCGAGCAGCGGCCGCACAAGGTGCATCGTCCGTAAAGAGCGTCAATCCACTCACGGGTCATCTCCCGGTCAAGGGGCTGCGCCCCATTCAGGGCGGGAAGAAGTCGGCCTATCAAAGTAAAATGTTTTCTAAAGACGCTCATCAGGAGGTTGAGCTTGTAGGCCGGGAGCGACTCTGTTTCCCGAGTGCTCAGGTAATAGTGGCAGGATTCGGCGCAGAGGCCGCAGTGGACGCAGGAGTTGAGATGAGCCGCCGTGCGGTGGTCGACCTTCTCGCGGAAGACCTCCAGGGCTTTATGGATATTCTCGTCGCTCAGATTAGCGATTTTTTGTTCGTATGCGTCGTTTCTGTCAGCGGCGTCGCTCATGGTCTATGCCTCCGGATGGTGATGGGGCAGGACGCCCCGGCGGCCGAAGAAGATGCCGAAGAGAATCCGCGTGTAAAAGAAGAAGAAGCAGTGTCGGATTTTGCCGGTCGGGACGTAGAGAAAAAGGACGATGGCGGCGATGTAGAAGTACGGCCGGGTGCTCTCAAGCAGGGTGACGGCGAAGGCCGCCGCGAGAAACAGGTCGACGAGCAGATTGGCCACGAAGTCGTCGGGGCAGCTGATGGCCCTCATGCCGGCAACGGCAAGCCTTTTGACCAGCAGTCCCAGGCCGGAGAGAAGTCCGGCGAGGATAACCAGGCGCAGTATTCTCAAGATTGCGGAGGATAGCGTCAGCGGAGCGAGGTGAACCACCAGAAGGATGATAGCGCCGAAGATGGCGGCATGGTAGACGATGCCGGCTATAAAAGTGGGCAGGTGTCGGGCGGCGCTTTCCTTTTCCCAGGGCATCATGCCCTGACCGAAGGCGTAAAGCAGGCCGCGGCCGGGGCTGCCCTGGGCCCGGCTGTAGGACGGTTTTCGGCCGAAGGCGAGGGTTCGGGCGATCAGGATGGTCAGGGAGACAAGGGCGACGGCAAGCGAGGCAACGACGGCGATTGGGAGTACGGACTGGAGCATCTTATTTCAAACGCAGCCGTCCGGCTTTGGCAGGCCGGCGATTTTACAGGCACCTTTGGCCGGCCCGGAGGGAAAAAGTTCATAAATTCGTCTCAACTGCAATCCCGTGGTCTTGCAGATGGAGCGGACCATTGGCGCGAGGTTGGTTTGCAGATAGTGGTCGCGGATGAAATTTATGACCGCCCAGTGCTCGTCGCTCAGGGTTTCCAGGCCCTCTTCAGAAGCCGCGAGGTGCTCGGCCACGGCCTGGTCCCAATTCCGGGGGTCAATCAGGAATCCTTCTTCGTTCAGTTCCAGCTTCGAGCCGTTGACTTCGATAAAAGACATTCAGTGGTCCTCCTTCATGGTTTGCCAGAGAATATAGTATACCCGCTGTTGCAGCCCAAGGGGAAACTTGGACGGCCGGAAGAGACGGGAGGGCGCGGCCCAGGTGGTCGCTTGATTTGAATTGCCGTATCTTTCGGCGAAACATATATTTACCAGTAGTCAACCGCCCCCTTGCTAAAGAAATATGGGGGCAGACCGATAACCATTAAAGTATGGATCAGGATTTCCTAATACAGGACATCAGGCGCGACGAAACGCAACGCGAGGCCAACAAGGTCCTGCGCCGGCGGGAACGCAAGCCGCTCTGGCGGGAGTACCTCGAAACGGCCATCATCGCGCTGGTCGCGGCCGTTTTGCTGCGGATATTCGTGGTGTCCGCGTTCCGGGTAAGTTCGGCGTCGATGGAAGACGCTCTGTTCGAAGGCGATTATATTTTTGTCAACAAGCTTGCCTATGAGTACGGAAGCGGACCGCAGGTTGGGGATATCGTGGTATTCAAGTATCCCAATAACCCGACCAAAACGTATATCAAGCGCATAGTAGCGATGCCCGGTGAGACGGTGCAGGTTGCCGACAAGGTCCTTTATGTCAATGGCGAGGTTGCCGAAATACCGATCTGGGTGAAAAACATCGACCAGCGCATCATTCCCGGGGACCTGTCGTTTCGCGACAACTTCGGACCTTACCTGGTATCGCCCGACGAGTACTTCGTCATGGGTGACAACCGCGATGACAGCCGCGACAGCCGATTCTGGGGTACGGTACCGCAGGAGAATATCCTCGGCAAGGCGGTGATGGTGTACTGGTCTTGGCAGCCCGATCCTGATGCTCCCACGTGGGAGTTCCCATACGTTATCAGCGCGGTCCAGTGGCTTGGCCATGCTTTATACAACTTCCCGAGCCATATCCGCTGGAGCCGGCTGGGATCTGCCCTGTAAAGATGCCCTTTGGATTATACGTCCATTATCCCTTTTGCCGGAATCATTGTGCCTACTGTGATTTCTACAAGGAATTGTATGATCCGGACCTCGAGAAGCGGTTCTACCAGGCCCTGACCCGGGAAACCGAGCTGGCGGCCGAAGACCACCCCGACGGTGACAGGACTATTTCGACGATATTCATCGGTGGCGGCACGCCGTCTCTGACGGCCACGGAGCTTCTGTCGCGATGGCTGGACCGTCTGAAAAGTCTCTTTGAGGTGCCGCCCGGGATAGAATTCAGCATCGAGTGCAACCCGGAATCGGTCAACCTGGAGAACCTGGAGATTTTCCGGGACCTGGGGATTAACCGTCCGGTATTCGGGATTCAATCATTCAACCGTGACCTACTCAAGGTGCTGGACCGGCGTCACCAGCCCCATCACAGTTACCGAGCCGTTTACTATGCCAACGCCCTGGGATATGTCAACTTCGGCTGTGACGTTATTTTCGGTTTTCCCGGCCAGTCCAGCCGTATGCTGGCGGCCGATCTCGGACAAGTCATCGAGTTGTCCCCGCCTCATATATCGTTTTACCAGCTCACGGTCGAGCCCGGGACGATTCTGCACCGCCAGGTAACCTCCGGGGTTCTGAAAATGCCTTCGTCGGACATGATGCATACCCTTTACAAGCTGGGCTGTGACCAGATGGCCGAGGCGGATTATGAGCGCTACGAGGTATCTTCGTTCGCGCGCGAAGGTCGTCAGTGTATTCACAACCTGGCTTACTGGGAAGGAGCGGATTACCTGGGACTGGGCCCGTCGGCCCATTCCTTCATGGGTAGCCGGCGGTCTGCCAATGTGACCGGCATCTTCGATTACATCAGCGCTCTGGAGACGGGGCGGCGGCCCCGAACGACCGACGAGTCGGGCGCGAAAGAACGCGCAGTTGAGGCCATCATGCTGGGGTTGCGCACCAGCCGGGGTATCAGCCGTGAGCGCTTCGCGGAGCGCTTTGACAGCCGGCTGGAGGAATATCTT
>JAOUEU010000167.1 GCA_029858555.1 Candidatus Zixiibacteriota bacterium | reverse complement strand
ATCATATTCTAATCGAGTCGGGTCATCTCATTCCCGAGAAAGGCCGCCTGCGCCTTTCCGATGAAGGGATTTGCCTGGCCGACGAAATCACGGCCCGCCTGCTCAAGTGACCGGTCGCGGCCGGCGCCATCTCACAAAAAGATACGGAAAAATCACGAAACCACCATGGCGGCGTCTGCGTAAAGGTAGTAACCAGAGATTTGAATCCGGGAGACGCCAATGAAAAAACAAGCTATCCGCATGGTGGCCGCCCTGGCCGCGTGGCTGGCGGTGTCGGTTCCGTCGGTCGCGGCTGATGATGTTCTCAGTCGTCTCTTTGGAAGGAGAGGCGTTGAGGGCTCCGGGGAACTGGTGACCGAAGCCCGCCATGTCAAACCATTCACTAAGGTCATCTCGACCGGGTCCAGTGATATCTATATCTCAGTCGGCGGCGAGCAGAAGGTCGAGGTAACATACGATGATAATCTCATCGATATGGTCCGCACCGAGGTGAGAGGTGCGAAACTCAAAATCTACATTGAAGGTTCGCATTCATCACGACACAGCAGCCGCATCGATATCACCGTGCCGAAGCTGGAGGAGGTGCGGTGCACCGGCTCCGGTGACATCGAGGTGGTCGACCTCGACCAGGATTTCTTTGCCTACAAGCTCTCCGGCTCGGGCGATTTCAGAGCCGCCGGGCGCGTCGCGGAACTGGAGTTGACACTATCCGGCTCCGGTGAAATAGACACGCGCGATCTGATCGCCAATGAGGCCTATTGTACCATCAGCGGGTCCGGCAGGATTCGAGTGGCGGCCGCAGAGGCTTTTGACGGCACCGTCTCAGGCAGCGGTGACATTTACTATTATGGTAAGCCGGAGAGCGTGTCACGACACGTGACCGGGTCGGGCAGTATCAAACGAAGATGACAGAGGGACGGGATAAATAGGGCGGATCTTGCAGCGCGTGGAGTATTGTGAGACCCTCCGGGCCGGTACACGGGTACCGGCCTTTATTATGTCTGACTCCCGCCATTTGCCACGGGCTATCTGATCAGCAGCATCTTGCACGGAGACTTGTATTCTCCGGAACAGAGCGTAAAGAAATAGACTCCCGATGACACTGGCTGCCCCCGGTCATCGAGACCGGACCAGCGGACACTATAAAACCCCGGCGGCAGGACCCCCTCCCCGAATGTCGCCACCCTCTGTCCCAGGATGTTGTACACGATCAGAGCGAGATAGGCCGGCATCGGTAGACCAAACTCGATGGTTGTTGAAGTGTTAAACGGATTCGGATAGTTTTGGTTCATAAAGAATTCGGTCGGTAGGGTCTTCTCGGGAACGGTGACGTCCGTGTGGGTACAGCCCACGCCGAGCGCTCCCACCAGAGTGCCGCAGTCATTGTTCTCGGGAGCGCAGGGTGATGTCGACGAAATTCGGAAATCGCCCGCGGCGGGTTCGCAGAACGACGGGTCGGCCGACATATTGCCGTTGGCCCCGGCCTGGTCTTCGATAGTCGTCCAGTCGCCGCCGCCATTGCCGTAGACATCGCAACACACCAACAAGGGTTGACTGGTGGCCTCGTAGGCGTCAATCGCCGCACCGCCGGCAGAACAGGCCACGACGCAGTTGTTCAGGTGAGGTGAGCCGGAGGCAATACAGAAAACGGCGGCCCCGGTGGGGGCCGAGTTGCCGTAAAAGGTGCAGTGACTTACGGTGGGCGTACAACTCTTGCAGCGCATCGCGCCGCCGCTGATGACGGCCGTATTCTCTCTGAAAACACAATTGGTGATTCGCGGCGAGGATGACTGACAATAGACTGCCGCTCCCATAGAGGCATAGCCGCCGTGAATAGTAAACCCGTCAATAACGGTGCTTTCGTCCTCGCCTCGCGTGAGGTAAAAACCGTTGTGGAAATCATTCGTGTTGCCACCACAATCGATAGTGGTATACAGCGGACCGTTCAGGGAGCGGACCGTGATGGACTTTCCCAGAAGGTCAATATCACGATTGCCGTCGCCGGTATAGACACCGTCGGCCACAATGACCAAATGGCGATTATCGGCCTCGTTTACCGCCCGCTGGATTGTGGCGAAGGGATTTTGCGGGCTGCCGTCGCCGATAAGATCATCGCCGGTGGTCGCCACGTACCACGAGTACGCGCAGGCTTCCGGGCCGGCCAGCAACACCAGACAAATTGTCATTTGAATGACGCTTAATCGGACAGTCGGCCGCATTCTTGCCTCCCTTGATGACCCTGCTTCAATATAGCTTAATTGTCCGATTTGGCAACGAGACAGGTAAGATCCGGGGTCTCGAGAGGGAGTTTCATCCGTTGTGTGACGGTGGCCCGGCGATGCCGTTAGAACGGCCATAACTCATTTGAAGTCAATAGGATAAATCAAGTTTTTTGCTTGCCAAAGGTTTGAAAAAATGTTATCTTTAAAGGTTAATGTAAGGGACATAATGAACTACAGGAACCGACCATCAAAAGGGCGCGCGCAGCCAAAACCGCTCGGTGGTATCATCGATAACGTGGTGCGGTCGCTGGGTATTTCCAGAAGCTATAATGGGTGGTTGGTGGTTTCCCAGTGGCCCGAGATAGTCGGCGAGGGGATCGCCGAGAAGGCGAAAGCCGTTCGTTACGAGGAGGGGACCATCTATGTGGCCGTTCCGGATGCCTCCTGGCGGCACAATCTGTCGATGGAAACCGAGCAGATATTGAGAAAGATTCATACCTTGCCATACGGTAAAGGCGTGAGACAATTGCGGCTCGTGAGCGGCGAGAAAGGAATATGAGACGATGGCAACGGAAGTAGAGGACCCGACGAAGATGAAAGACGCAACGGAACCGATAGCGGGCCATAAATACGACGCCACGACTATAAAAGTGCTGCAGGGTCTGGAGGCGGTGCGCCGCCGGCCGGCCATGTACATCGGCGATATCGGTCAGCGCGGTCTTCACCATTGCGTCTACGAAGTTGTCGACAATTCGGTCGACGAGGCGATGGTGGGCTTTTGCGACTACGTGATAGTCGAAGTAGGCAAGGACGGGTCGGTCACGGTGACCGACAACGGCCGCGGTATTCCGGTGGAGATGCATCCCGAACAGAAGGTTTCGGCGCTCGAAGTGGTGATGACCACTCTCCACGCGGGGGGCAAGTTCGACCACGATAGCTACAAGGTTTCCGGTGGTCTTCACGGTGTCGGGGTTTCGGTGGTCAACGCCCTTTCCGAATGGTGCTGGGTGGAGGTATACCGCGACGGTGATGTGTACCGTCAGGAATACAGGAGGGGTGTGGCCCAGGGCAAAGTAAAGAAGGTGGGCAAGCACAAGAACAGCGGCACCAGAACGTGCTTTTTCCCCGATGCCGAGATATTTTCAAAGATAGACTTCAAGTTTGACATTATTGCCTCGCGTTTGCGGGAGTTGGCTTTTCTCAACCAGGGTTTGAAGATAGACCTGGTTGACCACCGTATCGATAAAGAGGTGACGTTTTTCTACAAGGGGGGACTGGCGGCGTTCGTGGAGTACCTGAACGAGAACAAGGTCACCCTGTTCAAGAAACCGATTCATTTCACGAAGATGAACGGCGACGTTCAGGTGGAAATCGCCATTCAGTACAATGACGGGTATGCCGAATCGGTGCACTCGTTTGTGAATAATATCAACACCATCGAGGGTGGCACGCATCTTACCGGTTTCAGGACCGCGCTGACCCGTTCGATCAACAACTACGCCGTCAAGTACAACCTCGTGAAAAAGGAAAACTTCGCCCTCTCCGGTGATGACAGCCGGGAAGGTCTGACGGCCGTCATATCGGTGCGGGTGCGTGACCCTCAGTTTGAGGGTCAGACCAAGACCAAGCTGGGCAATTCCGAGGTCAAGGGGATAGTCGAGCACGTCACCAATGATTACCTGGGGTCGTTCTTCGAGGAGAACCCATCGGTTGGCCGGAAGGTGGTGGAGAAAGTTGTCTCGGCGGCCATGGCGCGCGAAGCGGCCCGGAAAGCGAAGGAGCTGACGCGGCGCAAAACGGCCCTGGACAGTGCTGCCCTGCCGGGCAAGCTGGCCGACTGTTCCCTGCGCGACCCGGAATCGTGCGAGATTTACATTGTCGAGGGTGATTCGGCCGGGGGTTCGGCCAAGCAGGGCCGCGACCGGCGCTCACAGGCGATCCTGCCGCTGCGGGGCAAGATTCTAAATGTCGAGAAGGCCCGTATCGACAGAATCCTGGGCAACGAAGAAATACGCACGATCATAACCGCCCTGGGCTGCGGTATCGGAGAGGAGTTTAACTCCGATAAAGTCCGATATCACAAGATCGTCATCATGACCGACGCCGACATCGACGGCTCCCATATCCGTACCCTGCTGTTGACTTTCTTCTTCCGTTACATGCGGGAGTTGATTGACCGGGGGTATATTTACATTGCCCAGCCGCCGCTGTACCGTCTGAAGCACGGCAAGAACGAGCACTATGTTTACAGCGATGACGAGAAGGATCGGATGCTCAAGCAACTGCCCAACACCGGTGTGTCGGTGCAGCGCTACAAGGGACTGGGAGAGATGAATCCCGAACAGCTCTGGAAGACGACGATGGACCCGGAGGTGCGGACGCTGCTGCAGGTGACTCTTGACGATGGCGCCGAGGCTGACCATCTTTTTACGGTGCTGATGGGCAGCGAGACGAAGCCGCGCAGTGATTTCATCCAGGAAAACGCCCGGTACGTGCGGAATCTTGATATCTGAGCCGTGACCGGATCCGGTCTCACGGTGTTTTTATCAAAAAGTAAAGCCGGTCATCCCGAATCGGGGTGACCGGCTGTATTATTGGGTTGCCCCGGCCCCGCGCCGGGCCAGGCAAGCTCGTGATCTACGGGCAGGCCGGTGGCGGCGGGCCAGTGGGTATGCCGAAGAGGTAAGCCAGCAGATAGCTGACATCGGAGATGTTGGTCTTTTCGTCGGGGTCGCCGTTGGCATTGCTCTCCTGCCGGCAGGGCGGCTCCGGTCCCGTGGGTATGCCGAAGAGGTAAGCCAGGAGATAACTGACATCGGATATATTCACTTTGTCTTCGGGGTCCCCGTTGGCATTACCCCGGTTGTTAACACAGCACCGGGAAGCGTATAAGGCGAAGGTACGGGAGTAATCGGAGTAGATGGTGCCGTCGGACGCCCGGAAGCGCCAGTAATAGATCTTATCTTCCGTCAGCGGCGCGGGAATGACGTATGAGGGCTGGGTCAGTCCTGTCACATCGTAAAGAGGGGCGGAAAAGAAGTAATCGCTGTCGACCTGGAGGTCAAAACTGATCGCCATGGGATACTGGTCGGCCAGGACGGTCCAGTTGAGCCGAGGTGTCAGGCTACCTGAGGGCTGGCCGTTCGGCGGTCGAATCGAAGACGGGTCCTCGACGGTGTAGTAAAAGACGATACTGTCGACCGGGGGGGCAAAAGGAGATCTGGCGGTCATCATGTTCTGTACATAGTCCTGAAAAAGCATAACCTGGTAGGTGCCGTTGATTCGAATACCGATGGAGAACGGTTCTTCTTCCCCTTCACCCGGGCGGCGGTCGATGTCGATGACGTATTCCCCGTTTTTCAGGTTGTAATCGTAAGATTCTTCATCGAGCGAGCCGTCACCGTCCACGTCGAGACGCTGGTAGTCGCCGCCCGCGACAGTCTGGTAGTACTGCGAGATGACGAAGCCGTCGGGATTGGTCACCTCCAGGGTGACGCTTTGATACCCGGTGACGACCATTTCGTCGAGCGATTCGGTGGTGCCGTCGCTCTGGTCGATGGCGGCCAGCAGATTGTCTCCTTCGGGACTGCCGGCAATGAAGTCCGGGTTGCCGTCACGGTCGAGGTCGAGCGTTCCCAGGGCATAGGTCAGGTCAGTCCCGGCCGGGAGCTCCAGCAATGCCGGCTCGCCAAAGCCTCCTATGCCGTCGCCCGGATAAATCTCCAGACGCTGATAGGTGCCGTTGGCTATGATGATATCCATGATCCCGTCGCGATCCGCATCCTGAACGACCAGATCGTAGGCCTGGCCGGCGACCATGATGCTCGAAAAGAGGCTGATGTCGCTAAGGCTGTTTCCGAGGCCCACCCAGATGGCGCTGCTGTCGGTCACGGCCGCGAAAGGCTGCACGAAGGCAAAATCAATGTGACCGTCCCGGTTAAAGTCGGTGATGGCGCTCACCAACGGCTGCTCCAGGACCGGCGTGGCCGTGTATTCCGCAGCAGATTGTGTGAACGATCCGGTTCCGTCATTGGTGTAGATTTTGACCGAGTCGGCGTAAATCGCGAGCAGGTCATCATGACCGTCGCGGTTGAAATCACCGGCGTTGACGGCATCGAAACTGAAAGGGAGAGTACTGCTGGAACTGAAGTCACCATTGCCGTCTCCGAACAGAATCGTGTTCGGTGCATACACGATATCTTTGATATAATCGTCGTTGAACAGGCCCGCGGCATTAGAGGGGCCGCTGTCTTGCTCCGGGTCCAGTGGCGCGGCAAAGACAGTGTTCCAGGGTGATGGTGAACTGACCGGTATACTGTCAGCCGAGAAAAGGCGGTTACCCCGGTTGAGCAGTATGTATACGTAGGCATGGCTGACTGCGACGATATCCAGCAGAGTATCGGCGTCGAGATGATCGACGGTCACGGAGCCGCCGGTGGGGCCGACGTCGAGGTATCTTACGGGTGCGGAAAGCGTGTCATCGGCGTCGCCATAGGCCACGAAAAGACCGCTATCGACGGCGGATGAAAAAATCAGGTCAACATAGTTGTCACGGTCCACGTCGGCGGTGCAGGCGTTGTAAACGCCGGCCGAATCGAGGGCGGTGACGGTGTAGAGCGTCGGCTGCTCAGCCGCCTGGAAGGTGGGCCGTGTCACGCCCCCGGACTGCGGCACGAAAATGAAGGGACCGGCCGGCCAAACGAAAGCACTGTCGACGTCAATCGGTTGATCGGTAGTACCACCCAGGATTCGGGCGTTGAGCTTTACCAACAGGCCGTCCGTCTGAGCGGCAAGCGAAGCGGCGTATGTCCCGACCAGCACCTGCCCTTCTGCAGGCATCACCAGAGAGGAAAGTGCGCCCGCGCCCAGGACGGAGCCGGTGGTGTTAATCGAGGTA
>JAOUEU010000355.1 GCA_029858555.1 Candidatus Zixiibacteriota bacterium | reverse complement strand
GGTGACACTGTAGGGAACCATATCTGTCGTTTCGTCGAAAATGGTGACACTCCAGCCGGGATAGTAGTCGATGACGACCGGCGGCACCTGGCCGAAATCACGGTATGGCACCCAGGTGATCGGCTCCCAGACGGCGCCGTCCGGAGAATATACCTGGAAACCGTTTTCGACGCAGGTAATGTTGGCCCAATTAGGCTCCGGTGGGTTGGTGAAGCGAATGTAAAACGTTATATCAATATCAGGCAGCAGCGTATCCATGGATACGTCGGCACCGTCGACATGATCCAGAGTAACGGAGTAGTTCTGGGCGGAAACCGCTCCGGCAAACAGGAAACTGAAGATCACCAGAAAATATGAAAAACATCCTCTCACGAATCCTCCTCCCGCAGAAGAGCATTTATGCGGTAGTATAGGGCTGACTAACCTCAAGGGGGACAATCCTGGAACAAGGCGCAAAACCACGCCCCCTTAAAAGTGATGTATCGGTCATTTGTCCAATAAACATAACTAATTTACTCTCCTGTGTCAATCAAAATCGAGTGGCGGTGGTGTCATAATGCGGTAACACAGCCGCACTTACACTAGCTCGATAGCAGACGACGAATAGCCCGGGGGAATGAAACCTCCTGGAGCAGCCGCTGGCAAACATGACCCAAGGACTCTCTTTTGTGTCGAAAAAAACTTGCTTAAATGGACCGGTAAGATATATTGGTTTTAGGGATTACCTATAGAGAATCGGTTCAGCTTCAAGTCGAAACAGTTCAGTCTGCGCGGAGGGTGAGATGAGCAGATGTTTTTTCCGCATATTGCTTCTGGCGTTGCTGCTGTTCCCCTATTTGGCTGCAGCGGAGGTTATCACGGTTCCGACTGACGTGCCGACCATCCAGGGCGCCATCGAAGCCGCCGGTGACGGCGATGTTGTCCGGGTTAATCCGGGCACATATTTCGAATCACTCAACTTTCTGGGCAAGCGGATAACAGTCGAATCCACCGACGGTCCGCTGGCTACTATCATCACAAACGACCCGGAGGTTGATTTGGTGATATTCAATCATGGTGAAAGTTCGCAGACAGTTTTGGAGGGGTTTACACTTCTAGGGGGGTACATAGGTGTCTGGTGCCAGGAAGCCGGACCGACGATACGGCATAATATCTTTATTGACCAAAACACTCGTTTCCGAGCGGCGATATATCTAAGCGGTCCAGGTTATGCCATCATCGGCGATGCTCCCGCAGTAATAGAAAACAACACAATTACAGGTTGCACGAACAACGGTATTTATTCTTACTCTAGTGCGGCACCAATGGTTAAGAACAACATTATTATTAACAACTCCAACTATGGCATAGGGAGACGACGCGTAGGGGGGGTAGCCGGATTTTACGTATCTTATAACGACGTCTTTGGTAATACGGTGGACTATTACGGGGTATCTGACCCAGGACCCGGCTCGATCAGTACCGATCCCCTTCTGACCTCGTCCTATACACTGTCTGAAGATTCCCCGTGCATCGACGCTGGGGATCTGGATCCGACCTATAACGATCCGGATGGTACCCGCAATGACATGGGCGCGATATCCTTTATACAGGTATTACCCATGGCTGCGGATATCAACCTGTATCCGGAAGATCCCACTCACGTAGTCAGCCTGCGGCCGACTTTCCATTGGACATTTTTTGACACTCTGGGCAGCCAGGAGGTTTTCGAGGTTCAAGTGGGAATCGACCCGGACTGGACAGTGGCCGAGATGTGGGTTTCAGGTGAAGTCCACTCTGCCGACGCTTATGATGTCTATGCGGGAGCACCGCTTCAAGATGGTGAGACATACTTCTGGCGTGTGCGTGTGAACAACGGTACGTCCTGGGGTGGCTGGAACATGTCATCATTTAAGATGAATCGGGCGCCCTCGACGCCGACGGCCATATTCCCGATGGATTACAATTCGATAAGTGTCACTTCGGTTCACCTGGTGTGGACGGGCTGCAGCGATGCCGATCCGGATCCTGTGACCTACGAATTCGAAATATATACCGATCCGCTGCTGAGTAACCTTGTAGTGCATAAGTCCGGCATTGTCGGGCAGGGGGATGAAATCAGTTCCGGGGTGATAGATGATCTGACGCCCGGGGTTTACTACTGGTGGCGGGTGTGCGCCTACGACGGTTATGAGCGATCATGGTCTGTCACGAATGCATTTAGGACGCAAACGGCCCCGATCATCAATGTGCCGGCCGACCAGCCATCCATCCAGGCGGGCATAAACGCGGCCAATGAGGGGGATATTGTACTGGTGGCGCCCGGTACATATCAGGAGTCTCTTGACTTCACGGGAAAGATGATCACGGTGAAATCTGCCGAAGGTCCACAGACCACCGTCATCACAGGCGATTCCTCTACGGACCTTGTGGTTTTTGACGAGGGCGAGACTCCCGGGTCGCGGCTGGAAGGTTTCAAGCTTCAGGGGGGCCGCATAGGCATATGGTGCCAGGATGCCGCGCCAACCATCCGGAGGAATCTACTGGTCGGTCAGAATATTTCGGATTGGGCGGCGATAATGCTGGGGGGGCCGGGTATGGGAGTCGCCGGCGATGCTCCGGCAATAATAGAGAATAACACCGTAATCGAGAGCGACCACGGGGGAATATGTTCTTTCTCGCGGTCGTCACCGAGAATTAAGAATAACATTGTAGCTTTCAACGGCGGTTATGGCATTGCACTTTCCGAATTGGCAGAGGTTGTCGAGCTCGACCTGTCCTACAATAACTTGTATGAAAA
>JAOUEU010000093.1 GCA_029858555.1 Candidatus Zixiibacteriota bacterium | reverse complement strand
CTTGATACCGAGATGCGCCCTCCGTACATCTCAACTATCTTTTTCACCATCGCCAAACCTATTCCCGTACCTTTGCCGGGTTTGGTGGAGTAAAACGTGTCAAAAATGTGAGTTATATGCTTCGGTGCAATACCCGAACCGTTGTCGCCAACCGTAAGATGACAAAACCCTGCATCAGATACCCACGAAATAAATATAGCAGGTTTCTGCGATTTAGTCAAGGCATCAAGACTGTTGCGGATCAGGTTGTCTACGGCCATGAACAACTGCGGCCGGCTGGAAACCACCCTGGTCGCTCCCTGCCGGTCGGGGCGGCACTGAACGGCCACGTGCTGCTCGGCTATCCTCAACTCATTGGCGGCGATAACATCCGCAACGACGTCGGCCAGATCGACCTCCTCCGGCTCATAATTGGAATCGATTTTGGTGAAGCGAGATATCAACTTGGTCATATCCACCGCTCTCGAGACCGACCGGTCTATAATGCGGCAGAAGTCACTGAGGTCGGGGTGGGTGCCCTCCCGCATTTGAGCCATTTGGGCCAGAGCGCCTTTGGCGGGGAACAACGCGTTGCGGATTTCGTGGGCAAAGCCGCCGGCAATCAGCTTGGCCTGGCTGATTTTCTCCTCATTGGTCTGTTGAACCTGCATCTCCGCCTGTTTACGCTGGAGGGCGTTGACAAAAATCTCGCCGACCATCCTGAGAAGGGTGATGTCCTCGTCCGACCACTCTTTTGGTCGGGTTGTCGAATCCAGCCCCAGCAAGCCGATAAGAGTGCCCCGGTATACCATAGGGACCGCTACCAGAGACTTAAGTGATTGCCGTTTCAGAGTCCTTATGTCAGAGGCGCCATCGTCCGGCAAATCGGCGACCCGCGGAATGTAGATGCTTTCCAGGCGGTGCAGCCTGTCCATCCACCAGTGCAGGCGCGCGGTTTCCAAATCGGCCAGGGCTTCTTTGAGCGGCTCGACACCATCGGCGCACCATTCGTGAGTGTTGCTCGCGCGCGTATTATGTTCAGAGAATAAAAAGACATAGCTGCGGTCTACTTCCGTGGCGAGGCCGATGGAGCGGAGGGAATGATTGATCCCTTCATCGATCGCCTCCAGAGACAGGTGGATAAAATGTGTCGAGATGGTCGCCACCAATTCTTCCAGGGCGAGCCGGTAATGCAGAGTCTCTTCAGCGCGCTTGCGGTCGGTGATATCAAAGGCCGTCGCCAGGTAGGCCTTCTCGCCGCCGTACTCGATCGTGCACCCGCTGACGTCGCACCAGCGCTCCTCGCCGGCTTTTGTTACATATGGAAATTCGCTGCTTGGCGGCAGGGTCTCCCCTCTCTGTCTCGCCGTGACCAGGTTCCTGATGGCTTCCTGCCTGTCCGGGCGGACGAGTTCCCAGAAAGGCATCTGCAGCAGTTCCTCGCGACTGTAGCCGGTCACCTTCTCCATGGTTGGGTTGGCATAGATAATCCCCGAGCCCTTGTAGATAAAAATCGATGCCGAGGTCGATTCAGCCAGTGAGCGGAACTTCTCTTCGCTCTCCTGGAGTGCTTCCCGGGCCCGGCGGCTCTCAGTTACATCGGTGGCAATAACGAGGGCAAGAGCTGCTTTGGCTTGAGAATCATAGAAGGGCTGTATATTCGCATGGTACCAGCGGCTGCCGTTATACGTGGCTATCTGCGATTCTTCAATATATTCCTTACCGGAATCGATGACCTGCCGGCAATTGTGTATCATCCGGGAGGCTGATGCTGATGGAAACATCTCCACGATAGAGTGGCCGGTTACATCTCCGGGGCCTCGGCTGAGATGCTCAGCACCAACCCGGTTAACGAAGACAATCTGCCCGTCATATTTGACAAGGGCGATAACGGCCCGGACATTCTCAACCAGCAAACGATATTTTTCCTCGGATGCCCGAATGACCTCCTCGGCTTGCTTCTGATCGGTAACGTCGCGAACACTGCCTATAATGAACCGGGCGCTCCGCCGGCCGTCGCGAATTACCGTATGGCTGTCGCTCAACCACCGGTACTGCCCATCCTTACACTTGAGCCGATACTGGGTGGTCGAGGCGCCGCCATCACCGTGGTCGGAGCTGATCAGGCTCTGCCGGTGACCCGCCATGCGCGACAAATCCTCGGGGTGGGCCAGCTCGCGCATACCGTCGACACCGAGGGAGATAACCTCCTCCGGGGTGTAGCCGATCGTATCTTTCACCGACAGGCTGACGTAATCGTAGGTGCGCGTCTCGAGGTTCAGCCGGTACAACACGTCGAGGGAATTGCCCAGCGCCTGGATAAAGCGGGCTTCCGCCTCTTTGACGGCTTCCTCGCCTTTTTTAAGGTCGGTGATGTCAGTGCCCGTACCGAGCATCCGCACTGCCTCTCCGTTGACATCGCAGATGCACTTGCCGCGTATCAGGAGCCATCGGATGGAGCCGTCCTTGTGTATCATGCGCTGGGTGTGATCAAAATCAGGTGTGCCGTTGGCCATGTGAGCATAAGCCGTTGATACGGCCTTTTCACGATCCTCGGGATGGCTGAGGCCGGCCCAGGCCATCGGCTCGTTGGGGATTTCGTGGTCCTCGTAGCCCAGGTTAGCCTTCAGACTCGGATCGATGTAAAACTGACCGCTCTGCACATTCCAGTCCCACACTCCGACCCTGGCCGCCGTCGTCGCCAGGGCATAGCGTTGTTCACTCTGCTTGAGAGCATCCTCAGTCTTTTTACGCTCGGTGATGTCATGAAGGACGCCCCTTATGCCGAAGGTCTTGTTGTCACGAACGACCAGGTTCGAATAGACTATAACGGTGAAAGTGCTGCCGTCTCTTCTCACGGCAATGTACTCATGGTCGTCGAACGGTTCATGTTTGAGAAGCTTCCGGAAGTTGCTTCTCGCTCGCTCCTGCTCGTGAGGAGCAAAGACCTCGTCGACATGAATGCCCCGTTCCAATTCCTGTTGAGTGAAGCCGAAAGATTCCATACCCTGTCGGTTGCAGAACGTGACGCGCCCATTGAGGTCGGTTTCAAAAACGGTCTGAGGTAAGAGGTCGGCCAGCTCCCGAAATCTCCTTTCACTTTCCTGGAGTGCTCTTTCGGCCGCCTTGCGGTCGGTGATGTCCTGTCCGACGGCAATGGCCGTGATTTTGTCGGAATCGTCCGAGAGGATGGCGGAGTTGGACCAAAGGATCGTTCTTACGTCGCCCGACTTGGTGATGATAGGCCCTTCATATCTGTCAGAGGGATGTGCCCTCACCCATTCGGAAAAACTGTCGAGGGCGTGGTGGCGGTGATCTTCAGGCAGGAAAATATCCGGCCAGGGTCTGCCTATTACCTCGCTGCGGTGATAACCCGTGATGCGTTCGCATTCGCGGTTGAAGACGGTGATTCGGGCCTGGCTGTCGAGGCAGAGAATGAGGCTGTTGGCGGTTTCGAGAAGAGAGTGGACAAAATCGCGTTCGGACGCCAGTTGCTGCGTCATTTCTACGTGCCGGGTCAGGTCTCGCGCCACGCCCATGACGTAGATGACCTCTCCGGATGGGCCTCTTATGGGCTGGAGCGTCGCCTGTTCGAAATACTTCTCGCCGAGGAGCACTGTCTCCGTCTCCACCATTCGCCCCTCACCGGTGGCGAATACTTGTTCGACATCCGCAAGGTGTTGGGCCGCGACGTCCGCAGGGAAGATATCCCGTATATTCATGCCGATAAAATCGTCGGGACTGCCGCCCAGCTTTTTGGCCGCTACAATGTTAAAAAAGAGAATGGCGCCATCCCGGCTGAGGGCGAAGATGATTTCTGCAGCACTTTCCACGAGGATGCGGTATTTCTCCTCGCTTTCACGGAGGGCCTTCTCATGCTCTCTAAGGTCGGTGAGGTCAGTTGCCACGACCGTTACCCGTTGCACCGTGCCATCGTGGATGGATGGGCGGATACGCAAAGCCAGCCAGACTACCCTATTCTCCGGAAACATGGTCCGGACCTCGAGAGATGTCTCTTTGCCGGAGGCGACCACACCTTCCAGAGCGGATTTGAATCTCTCGCGGTCCTCCGGGACGAAATACTCAAGGGCGTTGCTTTCGATAACTTTACTGAGTTCGAAGCCCGGTCCGGGTCGGTTGATATATTCGAAAGTGCCGTCCGGTTTGAGGGTCACGATGTAGTCGGGGACAGTCTCAAGGAGGGTGCGCAGTTTTTCCTCGCTGGCGGCCAGCCGCCGGACCGCCCGGTGCCTGAAGGAATTGACGATCACAAGCGCCAGGGCCAGGAGAGCCAGCGCGATGAGAATGTAATACTCCAACTCCCAGAACAGAATACGCACCAGGTCCAGAAGGCCTCGGCGCGATGCCTGAATTACACTGTGAGTATTGGCGCCGCTGAGGACAAAGTGAGTGACATTGTCATTGGCATCGAAGGCCAGCGGGTGGTAATAGCCGGCCCGCCGGGGAAAGTTGCTCAACCGCCTGAAATCGTGAGAAAACAAATCCACGCCGTCACCGCTGGCGAACAGGAAAGCCGGCAGGTGATGACCGGCCAGGCGAACCGTGTCCATAAAGATGTCCAGATTCGTTTCCTCCGACATTGCCAGAAGCGTGAGACTGGTGTCAAAAATCCGGACAACTCCATTATGGGAAAGAGTATAAAGGTCGCGGCGGCCATCACCGTCATAGTCGCTCAGCCAGGCGCTCCGGAGCCTGTCGGCGATATCGACTGTCACGGTCGGCCGGCAGTCCCGGTCGATCTTGGAAAGCTGGTAGCGGTGCGGCGGCAGGTCACCGGTGTCGGCGGTTCCGAGCATCGGCAAACCGTGAAATACGTAGAAAAGTCCGTCCTTCTCTCCCGGCCAGAGACCCTTGCTGCCATGCTCCTCGGAAATTATGCGGTTATAGAGGATCTCTCCGCGATTGTTGACCTTTGTCAGGTAGCAGAATTGATCGCTGAAATTTGCATCAGTAACGCCATTCTTGACGTTGTAGGCGGCGAAAATGACGGCAGGATGGGTCGAGTCGCGGCAGCTGTAGAGATTTTTCGGGCTGACCGTTGCCGCCACCGGCAGGGACCACTCGATCTTCAGATTCTGAGGTTCGAGACAATACAGCACGCGCGGCTCCAGGTCTCTTCCGGGACCGACGTAGAAGAACGATTCCTCGATCCCGTCGTAGTCGTAGTCCTCCGTCAGGACATGCCCCACGCCGGCCTCCCACAGGCCGTTGCCCGTGTGGTCGATGCCGGAGGTTAGGTACAGGAAATCAGCCCTGTCAGTTCCAGGAATGATCCGGACCACGAAGGCCGAGTCGTTGCGGTAACAGCCGCCGATAATGCCGGGCACACCGGCGCCAGTATCGTTATAGAGAGTAAAACCGGTCAGCGTGACATACAGGGGTTCCTGGTCGATAACTTTACCCTGGAAAACGTCGTTTAAGCAGAATGAGGCCGGGCCATCGCGATTCAAATCCCGGTTGAAGGCATAGACCACCAGGGCCGTGTCGACGCCGGCTTTTCGGGCCCGGTAGACCTGCATGGCATCAATGACAGGTATTTTCCGTGTCCCCCAGTCCCCGGTCTGCTTCTCGATCAGGACGTAGGGCAGGAACCGAGGGTCGCGGGTGAAGTCGATGTCAAACCTGTCGACAGCCGAAGCCGTTGGAGTCAGGGCGGATGCGGCTGCAATCAATGATGAGACGATGAATATTCTTCTCAACTGCGGAAGAACCATACTATTAAAGTATTACATTTCCGCAAAAAGTCAATCGGCCGTTGGTCCTGTCGGCCTGGCCGGCACCGTGGCTGCAAAAGGCAGAGACGCGGGGCGGTGGGCCAAAGCGCTATAAAAAAAGCCCCGCCGCAGGCGAGGCTTACAGGATTTTCCGTCTCTGGCGATTATGCGGAGGAACGCTTCCAGCCGCGCGGCTCTCCAGACAGCGGAGGCGTGGCCCTTAGTGATTGCACCACCATCGTGACGACGTAGCTACGCCGCCATCGCAAGGTTCGGTAATCACCCAGTTGGTAGTGCCGTCGGAATAGGTGATCGTCACGGTGTTGTTGTCGTTGACCACCACCGTGACGTTCCAGGCGCCCTCCAATTGGAGCGAACTGCCCAGCGAATCCGGGTTGTCTGAGCCACCCGTGCACGCGAGGTCAACGGTGGCGCTTATTATGACCGCTCCGGCTCTTGGGCACTCGCCGCAGTTGGCGTCGATTTGCAGACCGAAGACGCTTTGCGCCATGGTCAGATCCATGGTACACTCTGACACCGTGTCGGCATAGGCGCCGTGCAGCGAATCGCTGGCCGAGCCGTTGATGGTGTAAACCGTGTCGATCTCCGTGCGGTCGATACCGATACTGAAGGCGTGGTTAAACGACCCGGTGCTGCCGACCGGATCGGTGGTCCAGTTCAGGTGGGCCCGGGCCTTGATCGTGTCGATGGTAACGTAGCTCAGGGGGTACTGCACGGGTGCCTGGCCGTCGAGCAACTGCAGGGAATCGATGCCGGTAAGAATTACGGTTATCTGTGTCGCCGCGTCTGTCTGGGTGGCCTCGAAAGCGAAGATGTGCCAGCCGTTCGCGTACGAGTACTCGGAAATGGCATTGACGATGACATCAGCCGCCCCTTCGGAAGACAGCCCGCCCAGCCAATCCTTGCCGGAAGTACCGGCGCCGGGTATCGAGTCGAGCAGGGCTATCGACAAATCCAGGGCCTGAAAGACGGATGAAAACAGGTTATCGCCAAAAAGATCGTCGGCAAGAAGAAACTGAGTGGTGTCGGTATCGTTGTCGGCCGTGTCAGTGCTTTTGCCGGAGCTTTCACAACCGATGATGGCACCGAGTATCAGGGCTGAGGAAAGAAAAAAGGACAGCAATAACAATCTCTTCATAGGGAACCTCCTGGGACTGGGATGAATCCGCGTATAGGTATTATGTCGGTAGGGCCCCCTCAGAATTTAGCGCCCCTTTGGGGCGACTAGTGTTTTGGTGGATAATAGCTTACCGGCCACGGCCGCCCTGGGGGCCGCCGTAGAGACCTATGTGGGAAACGGATCCATCAATGTTGAAGATCGTGGTATCACCCCCGTTAAGGCCGGGAGACCCTGCTCCGAGGAAAAAAGTGCTGTCATTGACGAACAGCGGATCTTCACCCAAATTGCCGTTCAGTCCGGTCTGGTCCCAGATATCCCGGTACTCGCCGTCGCGGTTGTGCCAGACGATGTTGTGAGCGAATTCCCACTTGGCCCAGTCACCGTAGTTCCACACGCCGACGCAGGGGCATACCCACTGGTCGCGCCAGCCGTTTTCACTTACGATGTTGTTGACGATGCGCCCGCGACTCTCTGTCGACCAGGGAGCGATGCCGCAGTTGCCATTGTGGTAGATGACGTTGTTGGTTATGTCTATGTACGACTGGCCGGTGGCGATAATTCCCCAGCCGAGGTTATCGCGAACGAGGTTATTGCGGGCAACGACCCAGGAAGTACCGAAAGCCCCGATACCTTTCCAATAGCCGGTGACTTCATTGCGGTAGGCGACACAGGCGGCATCCCAGGTTATCCCGATGCCGGCACCGCGCCCGTCTTTGATGAGGCAGTCGGTTATGGTGGCGATGGCTCCCCGGTAGAGAGCCAGGCCATCCCAGCCGTTGTTGACGATGCGGCAGTTGACGATCTCGATTTCAGCCCCTTCACGCCCCATAATCCCGCCGATTCCGACCACAACGCCCGTATCGGGCGAACGATGAGTGTTGTCCACGATATCGACGGCGTCAATGAGGACCTTTGAGCGGCGGACGACAACCGCCGCATTGGTGGCGCTCGGGTCGTCATCGCGCCGGCCGCCGGTTATAGTCAGGTTGGCGACTGTCGAGTTGGGCGAGTCGACAAAATACAGGCCGTAGCCGGCATTGGTGACCAGGCGGCTTTCCGCGCGGTCCTTGCCGAGTATCACTACCGACTTGCCCCGAACGATAAATCCAAAGGAACCGTTCACGGCGGTCCTGGGATTCAGGCAGTTGCCGCACAGGGAATCGACAAACTCGGCAGGCTGAGCTTCGAAAGTTTTCGCGCCGACGACAATCGTATCGCCGTCATCGGCGTAATTGATGACTACCTGCAAATCGGAACCGCGCTCGACCATGAGGGTCGCCCCCGGAGCCGCACCGGCGCAGACCGGCAGCAGCACCAGGGCTCGCAATGTCCGCAGTATCTGCATACTTATATAAAAAACCGGTTTGGCGTCGCCTGCAATAAAAAAATCCTTGGGGCCCTTCGCCGGGCGGAAGTGCCCGGCCCGAAGCCACCAGAACTGTCAACCGATGAGAAAAAAAATCTTTACCCTTCGTGCAAATCTTGTTAACTACTGTCAGGTTGTGGTCGCAGACAGTCGGGGTCACACCTGGTCAAATTGCGTATCCGGGTCTTAAACAGTGGAGTGAGACCGTGTCACTGGTGATGATCGGTTTTCTGGCTTCTTTGGCGGCCGGGCTGGCGTCGGGACTGGGAGCACTGCCGGTCCTGCTTTTCAAGAAGATCTCCGACAAAGTGATGAGTACCATGCTTGGCGGGGCTGCCGGAGTAATGCTGGCTGCGACTTCCTTCTCTTTGATAGTACCGGGCATCAAGTCCGGCAACGAGCTCTGGCCCGAGTGGGGTATCTATATTGTGGTGGCGGGTATGCTGGCCGGCGCCATCTTTCTGGATCGGGTGGACAAGTGGCTGCCCCACGAGCATTTCTTCGCAGGCCAGGAAGGGCCGGATAGCTCCCTTCGCCGCATCTGGCTTTTTATTATTGCCATCACCATTCATAACTTCCCGGAAGGCCTGGCTGTTGGAGTGGGTTTCGGCGGCGGCGACATTGGGGCCGGCACCAGCCTGGCGATAGGTATCGGTCTGCAGAACATGCCCGAAGGCTTAGCGGTAGCCATGCCGCTGCTGGGGCTTGGATACAGTCGATGGAAGGCGATCGGTATTGGTACCCTGACGGGTCTGGTGGAACCGGTTGGCGGTCTGCTGGGAGTCGGCGCTGTTACGGTGTTCCATCCGGTCCTGCCGCTGGGGCTGGCTTTTGCCGCCGGAGCCATGCTGTTTGTGATAAGTGACGAGATTATTCCGGAAACGCACCGCAAAGGAAAATCTCGCGTCGCCACCTTCGGCGTGATGGTTGGGTTTGTTATTATGATGGGCATGGACAACCTTCTGGGTTAGTCCCCGGCCCCTGGTTTTCATATATCGGATTCGGGGGGATTGCCGGTAACTTCGCCTGAAGTAATTCCGACAATCGGCCAAATACTGACGTGGGAAAGACTGCCGCCATACTTCTTTCACGACAGGCGCTGCGGCCTGATGGTCGAACGGCCTGGGTGAGAAAATCGGTCGCCGCTATCAGGTGGCTGAAGAAAAATAACAGCACCCTTCTGACATCCTGTGGAATGCAGACCTGGGAACTGGTACTGGCCTGCGCGTCAATGGCACAGGTACCGCAGGTAGTGTTTGTCCCGGCGTTCACCTCCGGCGATTATAGAAAGCACCGGGAAATGCTTATCCGGCAGTTCGCCCTGGACGAAACCTTGACTCGCTTCGAGCCACTTGTCTTTCCCGACTGCGATCGTGTAAAGATACGCCATCTGCGGGACGAGACTATCGTCAGCGCGGCAGAGCTGCTCCTGCCGGTCTCGTTACGGCCCGGAGGTAACATGCAGCGCCTGCTGCAAACCTGCCTGGACGGTAACAAACGAATCGTGGATTCCTTTCAGACGGAGTACCAAGAGCGCGAAAGCCCGCTGGCGTACGCGTGGGAAAACCGTCAGCTTAATCCGGACATCGTCACCACGGGCGAGCCGTATCTCATACACTGGACTCGTACCTCCAATACCGCCTGGCCCGATGAGACGCTCCTTGACTACTACCGAGCCGTTATCAACTCGGATACTTATCCCCGGACGGCTTTTGCCACACTGACCAATATCATCACCAAGGGCAGGATTACTGCATCCTCGAGCCATATGCCGCTGAACACACCCACCGTTTCCCTCTCGGGGCTCTCTCCCCACGAGGTCATTCCGCTTATGAGATGGCGGGCTCGCTACCGCCAGATGTCGTTTGAACCGTATGGAATCGGTATTCGCAAGGAGTACGCTCTCGCGGTGGGGATACGGGCAGTGCAGTACTACGACAGAAGTGCTCCCCGGCCGGCCGGTCTTCCCGCCTGGCTGACGCAATCGAAGGGAGATATTACGGACTGGCGCGCCGAACAAGAGTACCGGCACCACGGCGATATAGACCTGCGGGGGATACCGCGCACCCAACTGCTCGCCGTCACGCTCACGGCCGCGGAAGCGGAAAAACTGCAAAAAAAAACCGGCTTCAGGGCGGTTTCGTTTCTGCCCTGAGGCCGGTCGATGGTCGTACCGGTGCCTTTACTTGAGAAGCATCATCTTTCGCGAAGCTGACAGCTCGCCCGCCGTGACCTTGTAGAGATATACTCCCGAGGCCATAGACTCGCCGTTCCAGATCACTTTGACGGTGCCGGGGCCGGCGCGCCCGGTTATCTCGTCGACTTTCTGCCCGAGGGCGTTGTACACCGTCAGAGTGTATTCGGACGCTATCGGCAGGTCAAAGGCGATGGTTGTTCCCGGGTTGAAAGGATTGGGGTAATTCGGATGCAGGGTGAACTCCTCCGGCAAATTCAGCTCACCGGGATCCTCCACATCCGTGACCATAAAGATATAGGCCTGCTGGGCGTATAACGCGGCCTTCTCGAAGGCCGCCAGGTCGGTGCCGGCCAGAACAGCAATAGCGACTGTATCGACAGCGCCTGCCGCCAGTGACAGAGGACCCGCCGAAATGGTCTGGTTAAGGTCTCGCAGGGTGTCGTTAAACTTAGTGGCCGTACCCAGCCCAGCCGCCAGGGCCGCGTACTTCTCCGCCTCGGTAAAACCGTCCGCGGGGTAACTCGGGGAATAATAGACTATGGCCGAGTCCGTCTGGGTCCATACCGAGGCCAGGGGACCGTCCAGTACCCTGGCGCCGCGATAATCCGATTTGGTGGTTCCGCTGTTATAGGCGGTCCAGGCGACGTCCCTGCCGGCATCGTAGCCGCCGGCATTGCTATAGTAGGATACAATGTCCCAGTCGAAATACATCCCCACGTAGAGATTGTTTATGGATGTGGGATTTAGGTTCTTCACGATATACTGCAGGATGACAAAGTCGTTATTGGCATAGGTGTCAAAGGTAAAGCCTCTCTGAGTAATTTCCAGGTTCATCGGGGACTCGCTCCGGGTATCGGAGAAACGGCAGGCGCTTTCTTCTTTGGCCAGACTGCCGGGCGAGACCATAGTCAGGTTACCGCCGGGTATGACGCCGAAATCGCCGTCTGGCTCGCCGATGGCATTTCTGACTCCGTCGGAAACATGGAGCGGACTTATACCGATCATTAACCCGCATTCATAAAGGTAGTTGGTGCCGGCATTGAGCCGAAAACCCTCTCCACCGGCCGGCCAGAAAGAGGCACTGCCCAATCCCAGGGCGCCGTAGTTGGAGATGGTGAAGCGCGCGCTGCCCCCGGCATGGGTGACAAATGAACGCTCCGGCCGGGGTGGAACAACGAAGCTGAGTTCGAGGGTCGTCGTGTAGGCGCCGCCATTGCCGCTGATATCGAAGTCCAGCGCGAGAATGGAACCGGGGTTGACGGTGTCGGCGACCTGGACGCTGACAACA
>JAOUEU010000092.1 GCA_029858555.1 Candidatus Zixiibacteriota bacterium | reverse complement strand
ACTCGGTCGCCAACTTTTCCCACTGCGACCAGTAGAAGTAACCTTCGGCAAGAATGCCGTCAGCCGCCGTGTCCGTAACATCCTGAGACGCCAGACAAGTGGAGAACGACAACACGAGCCTGGTGTCTTCTGCGGCCGCCTGAAGTTTAAGGATGAAATCGGTCCACTGCCGCAAACTGCCGTCATTGACATTGGTCGGCAGGCCGGTGAGCATCTTTCTCAACTCCTCGAGGTCTTTCTTGACTTTGGCCCGATGATTCTTGAACTCGACTGACTTACTTCCGCCGGGGAAGATGGAATCCAGATCCCAGGTGGGTGCCGGGGGGATTTTCGCCGCTGTAACCATGGTATGACTCCTTGCCGTGAATTGTTTACATCGTTATCGAGCGGAAGATAGGCAAATAACCGCCCTGAGGCAAGCCGGGCGGCGGTGAGGAGGCCGCCGCCCGTAGATCTTCATAATGTCGACCGATTTACCAGTGATAGCGTTTTTACACGTCCGGAGCCTCGTATTTCTTGACCCAGCGGGCGTAGAAGATCATCAGTACCGCCGAGGCGATACCTATCGCAGCAAACTGGTACCAGAGCTTGTACGGGTGGTAAACCGACCAGAGCATGCTCGTGGCATCGATATGATTCATCCCACTCAACTCCACCAGCTTATTCATGGCGTCCGTACGGCTCACGTCGGTGACGTTGAAATTCTTCGCCATGTAGTCCAGGGCCAGGTTGGCCTTGTCGCCCATGGTGTCGTAGACATGGCCGGCAAAAATGGACCCGACGCCCCAGCCGATGCCTTGAGGGATATTGGCATAGCCCATATAGAGGCCCTTCTCACCCTCCGGCGCGATGACTCCCAGGTACTCGTTCATTTTCGGCGAGGACAGCATCTCGCCGACCGAGAATGTCAGAATACCCAGCATGCAGATATAGCCGGAAGTTGTGAAGCCGGACAACACCAGCCCCACCGACGCGATAGTAATACCGATGAGAATCGACATCAAGCGCCGCATGCGGGAGACCATCCATGAGATGAGGACCACGGCGATGATGATCAGCCCGGGATTGGCGTTTATCATCCATTCCTGGGCCAGTTGCGGGCCGCGGGTGGAGTTCTGTTGCAGCATGAAGTTCGGCAGGTGCAGATCGGCGACCAGCTTTGAGCTGTTCACCCAGTCGACAATGAAGTTGGGCAGCATGTCAAAAAGCTGCATGAACATCAACCAGAAGCCGGACATGATGATAATGAACACGATCAGGCGAAGGTTAAAAATCTTCTTGATCGTGACCCACAGGACGACAAAGGGACTACCCTTCTGCTCACCGCCGGCCGGCGGGTCTTTGTAGGTCAGAAGCATGAGAAAGTTCAGTGAGACAATTATGGCGCAGCCGTAGAAGACGGCCGGCCAGGAGATACCATAGAGGAAGTGGGCGAGCGGCGGGCCCAGAAAGCCGCCGATATTAACCAGCATATAGAAGGTTCCCCACCCGACCGAGGAGTTCTTTTTGGTCAGCGCCTGGCACATGGTGCCCTGCACACCGGGCTTGAAAATGGCCGTTCCGAAGGCCAGCACACAGCAGCCGATTAAAAACGGCCAGAACTCGCGCTGTGTGGCCATCATCAGGTACCCGACAATCTTTATGACGATGGAAACGGCGATGGTTTTTTTATAGCCGTAACGGTCGGCGAAGCCGCCGGACAGCATCGGCGTGAGCGACTGGAACAGCGCCCACCACAAAAAGATGATGCCCTTGTCGGTCTGGCTGAAATGAAGGCCGCCGATTTCATCGGCCTGCGCGATGTAAATCGGGATCACTACCCGCACACCGTAATAGGCCAGCCGCTCCAGCATTTCCATGATATTCACCATCCAGAACGGACGGCTCATCGAGAGAAGCTGGCGGCCAAGACCTTCTTTTTTCCCCGGGGAGGTAGCGGCTGAGGTTGATACAGCTGACATATGTATTCCTGTCCTCAAGAAGGTAAAATCTCCCCCCAATAAAGGGTCCCCGAGTCGCCAGGTCAATCGGAAACGAGCCGGGCCCGTTATTTCGACCGCGGCTGCAAATGAACTGGTTTCAGCCCTCGCCGAAGTATATCTTTCCTCGGATTTGGCGACACGTTCGAAGGAAAACACATGACGGAAGAAAATGATCGACCGGTCGAGTACCCGGTTGACGGCACGCTCGATCTGCACCAGTTCTCGCCCGCGGAAACCAGGGAAGTGGTCGAGGAGTATATCCGAGTCTGTCTGGAAAAGGGTATACTCCGTCTGCGGATAGTACATGGCAAAGGCATCGGCGTCCAGAGGGAGATTGTTCGGTCACTCTTGGCAAAGCATCCTCACGTGAGCGGATTCCGCCACGAAGGCGGCAGCGGCGGCGGCTGGGGCGCGACCGTCGTCGACCTGAAGAAATAGCGGGCGGCCGGCGCCAGACTTAGCCGCATCCTTATGGCAGCCAATAAAAAGCCCTCTGATTGACTCAGAGGGCTTCAGTCGGGCATGGACACCGGAGGATTTACCAGTGCCATCATATAGGTGGCGCTGTGACTTCCAGCCAATGGACGATAGGAACAGATACCCGACGCATACCTAAACGGTATTATTCATTACTCATGTCCTGCCGGACGTAAACCCGCCCGCAGGGACCTCCACAAGATCCGTTTGGTAACGACGACGGATGACTGACGGCAGTGCGTTTTGCCGGCAACCGCCGGCGGCTATGGGACCAGCCTGCCGAGCGCAAATCCGGCAGACCAAAACGCCCCCGTCCGACATCTACTGAATGAGAACTGGGTTTGTCGCGCTCTCTTACCGCAGCTTAGACACAATTTGAGAAGAAACAGACGTGAACAACCGTCCATCCACTCCTCCCGTGATTACCTATGTCGTCGTCCCTAAATTGCCTGGCTGCTCATAGCCAGCCTGTCAAGCAAGGCCACTCGCCATGCGGAGAGTCCTTTGCCACTAACTATAGATAACGCAATTCTTCCGTCAAGTCAAGCTCAAAATGCCCGACAGTCGGGCATTTTCCAACTTTCAGCACCTTTTGCCGTCCCCTTCCGGCATCACTCTGCTTCTGCCGGCCACACGGTTACTGCTCAACTCTGGCCAGAACCGATTCGAACGGATTCAGTCTGATTTTCTTGGGTTTCAACTCCAGGGGCGGCAGGCTGAAATCGAAGGCCGCCCGGTCGATAAGCATTCGTATATAGACTTTTTTGCCGTTTTCGAATTCTACCTCCAGCGGAACGTACATTTTAAACCCCTCGCCAACCCCTTCGGTCAGGACGCGGCCTGTAGTAACAAACTGCCCTGCCGAATCCTCTTCGATTTCATACGAAAATTTGTAGGTCGGCAATTCCGTACCGTAGACCCACTGATCGAAAAACCAGGTCATATTGATGCCGATGTGCTTTTCAGTAAGTTTCTTGAAGTCCTTGGTCGTACACACTCTGCCGCGAAATTTCTTGTAAAACTCCTGCAGCATATTGAAAAAACGGTCCTCATTCATCGTCTGCAGGTCGATCATCATATTGCGCAACATGTGGAAAACCAGGGCCGCCTTCTCGTATATAATCAATTCGTAATCACCTTCCGTCTCGGTACTGGAAGTACGGTATCCCAGGGCGATGGGTCCGGCCTCGGCGCCGCTGCCGAAAATGTATTTTCGATTGGAGAATATGTTCTTTCTGATTTCTTCCAGTTTGTCGAGAAATTTGTCATTGCCCGCCGCGGCCTGAAAATACAACAGGGAGGAGTACTCGGCCAGTCCCTCGCTAAGCCACTGGTCATGGTAGCCAGCATAGCCGACACTGCTGCCCCACCACTGGTGAGCCGTCTCGTGAGCTCGAAACAGCCGTTCGGAGCCCCACGGGTCGGTATTTATCCACGTCAGCACGCCCAGGTGCAAAAGTCCCGGGAAAGATTCTCCGTGAAACGCCAGGACCTCGGTAACGATGAGCTTTTCGTTGGGATACGGTCCGAAATAATGATTGAAAAGTCGCAGGCTGTTGATAATATCTTCGGCCACTTGTTCTTCCATGTGCCTTCCGGTGCGGACCATGCTAATACTCAGGGCGCGGGCGAGTTCCTGATGCAGGTCTTTGGAATAATAGATTTCGACCGGGGTGACATCCGGCTCGATAAAATCGTACTTCTTTAAATGCCCGATATTGAACGAGACGTTGGCCGTCGGCTGAGTCAGCGCCCACGAAGTGAAAACGGTGTCTTTGGTCACCGAGCTGTCCCGCAGACGACCGGTGGCGACGAACGCGTAATCTTTGGGGGTCTTGAAATTCATTTCAAAGGTCGCCATCTGCCGGAAACCGTGCTGCGGATACCAGTCGGAGCCGGCGTGCACGTACATTTCTCCCAGGTCCTTTTCGGCCACCTCACCGCTGTAATAGAACCTCATGGTAATACTGTCGCCGGCCGCCAGCGGGCTGTCCAGAATGAGATACAGGTCGGTCGAATACAGGGAGTGTTTCTTGTATCTCCATACACCCCAGCCGCCCGGAACACCAACGACACTGTCGATTGTCAGCTTGGGGTGAAGGCTCAGCAGTATCATCTGCGTGTTGGCCAGGTTCACTCCGAAGGTGACCGCCGCCGAGCCCCGGAATTTCCCGCCTTTATCAATCTGCGCATCTATCTTGTAATGTCTGGCCTGGACAGCTTCGCGCCGGATGCCGTTGATCATCTCGTACGATTCGTCGGTGTAGACGGAATAGCTGTTGATCAGTTCCATAAAATCCGTGCCGGGTTCCCATAAGCGCTTTTTGAGCGACACCTCTTCGCTTTCGTACTGGTCAAAGGTATAGTGAACCCGGTCCCCGCCGTCCAGGTAAGCGCTGACCACCAGGAAGGGCTTATCGAGGGGGTAGAGCAGGTTCTTGATCGTTTTGACGGTGGGGAAGGAGGTTTTGTCGGTAGCCAGCAGGTCGCTGTTCAAGGCCTCGATGTGATCCTTCGCGTTCTTGAATTCCTTCATCGGAGTCTGTCGATCCGACGGGTGTGACGCCGCCACGATACGGTCATAAGTGCGAGTATCGAACAGAAGAACGAGTTCCTCAAAATACCGATTGAGCGAATCCGACTTGAAAAATCGTTGGAGTTGCTCTCGTTCCATAGCCACGGGCGGCTGGAACTGAAAGAGCCCCCGTCCCCGGTAAAAAGCTCCGTAGTGAAGAGTATCACCGTTCAGGTGCAACGGTTCAAAAAAGCAGAACTCGCCCGGCTCGAACATGAGCTTCAGGCTGTGGTGTTCAAGTACGAGGCTGTCAACCGCGACCACGCTGCCGGAGTCTAGTTCCGCCTCGGTCATCTGCTCCAGGGCGTCAAGAATTTCGTCAGCCGTGGCCGCGCCGACATTGGGGGCCGAACAGACACCCAGCAGAAGCCAAGCCGCCAGCCACAGCGCAAAGGGCCCACCGCGGCCACTAAAAAGCATATTGTTCTCCCCGTGTTGTCGCTTTCAAAAAGAAGGGGCAGGTGAGCCTGCCCCTTTTCGCGAATTGTCGCCAACTAAGCTACTGTGACTTCTTTACACAGATAGACGTCCTGGATCGCATTGAGCAGTTCCACGCCCTCTTTCATCGGCCGCTGGAAAGCCTTGCGCCCGGAAATCAGCCCCGAGCCGCCGGCCCGCTTGTTAATCACGGCCGTCCTCACGGCATCGGCCATGTCGGACGCTCCTGACGAAGCGCCGCCGGAGTTGATCATCGGCACTCGTCCCATGTAGCAATTAGCCACCTGGTAGCGCGTGAGATCGATGGGATTATCGGTGGTCAGGTCACTGTACACTTTCTTGTGCGTTTTACCGAATTTGAGGGCGGTGAACCCGCCGTTGTTTTCGGCCTGCTTCTGCTTGATGATATCAGCCTCGACCGTCACCCCGAGATGATTCGCCTGGCCGGTCAGGTCGGCCGAGACATGGTAATCCTTGTCGGTTTTGAAGTCGTTGTTGCGCAGGTAAGCCCACAGCACGGTGAACATCCCCAGTTCGTGGGCGTAGGAAAACGCCTCGGTGACTTCCTGAAGTTGTCGCATTGACTCGGCAGCTCCGAAGTATACCGTGGCGCCGACGCCGACGGCCCCCATGTTGAAAGCATCCTTGACACTGGCGAACATCACCTGGTCAAATTTGTTGGGATAGGTGAGCAGTTCGTTGTGGTTGAGTTTCAAAAACATGGGAATCTTGTGAGCATACTTGCGACAGATAGAACCGAGGACGCCGAAGGTCGAGGTCACTCCGTTACAGCCACCCTCGATCGCCAGTTCCACGATTTTCTCAGGATCGAAGTAGTCCGGGTTGGGCGCAAAGGAGGCGCCACCCGAGTGCTCAATACCCTGGTCCACGGGCAGAATCGAGGCATAGCCGGTACCCGCCAGACGGCCGTGATTGAACAACCAGTTCAACGAGCGCATGACGGCCGGTGAGCGATCACTCTTGGCGACCACGTCATCAATGAAATCCGGACCCGGAATGTGCAGACGCGCTTTGGGAATCGCCTTGCACTGGTAGGTGAGCAAACTTTTGTCGTCACCCAGCAATTGTTCGATTTTGTTGATCATTTCGTGTCTCTCCCAGAAATTTTTTTGATGGCCACAGCCGGGCCCCTCAGTCAAAGAAGATCTTGAGTAAAGCTATGAGCAACGACGCCGCCGATGTGATGACGGCCGCTTTGACTGCCGGTGACATGCCCTGCTTTTGAGTGATTCGACGGGCCATATGGACTCCTCCACAACTTGATACCATTCATACAGTCAATAATTAAGCTATTGAGGGGGGAAGTGCAACTGAATTTAGCGGACACGTGTGCGCACTGGCATGCTATATATTGCCGCGTGGATTCAGGCGTCACTGACTAACGCCGGCCGGACCAGTGCGGTGAACAGACAATATAAAACCCCTCCAACCGCAAGCCAGCGGGTCTGGAGGGGCTTCTACCAAACTAATACAACAAGAGGGGAATAAATTTAATCCTGACAGGTCCTGTCCCTGAGTTGCGAACGGTCGCGATCACGGTCGCGGTCTCCATCACAGTCGCCGTCGCGATCGCGGTCACGGTCACGGAGTCTGTCACGGTCGCCTTTCCCGTCCGGGGACTGGTAATTCCAACGGTACTGGCTGCGATACTGGGACTGGTCGCCATTGCCGCCAGCCTGTATGCCTTCCGTGCTCAGGCCGTTCTGGTGCCGCTCCTGATAGCCGGCGCCGTCCTGCGGCCGGTACCAGTCCGGGTCCATGCAATTGGGAATACCGTCACCGTCAGCATCGCGGAACAACTGATACCACTGGGCGGCGAAACGATTGCCGTCCCGATCCAGGATGCTACGAGCCATTACGTCCTGATGACCCAACACGAAAATCAATCCCAACGCCAGAAACAGGATGTAAAACCTACGCATTATGGGAACCTCCTATGTTTAGTGTGAATATCTATCGGGCTTTACGGCGGCCCATGCTGAACCTACCCAGCAAAAAGCTAACCAAACTTGACCGATTTGTCAATCTAAAATGTATCAATAAGTTGACTTATTTGCCTTTCATCAAAAGCAAATTATCATGTACCGCACGGTCCACCGGCCCAAGAAGATCGTACCGTCCGGTACGCATTGCTGTAGATCTCGCACTGTGACACGCAGTCGCACAGAGTGAGTGGTTACCAGCTCAATCACATCGCATTGGGCAACGCAGAACGCGTCCGGGTCAGATAGCCGGCCTTCCACATCGGCCGGCGGTCAACCCCGCCGCAGCCGGAGGGTTCATCTATCCCGGAATCGGGCTGCCTGCCCGAGTTGAGATCAGGGCAGTGGCCCGACCGTCAATCGATCACTTTGTTGTTGCAAAAAACGGCTCCCCGTCCGATATTATAGGTACACAAGGAAAGGAGGTGGTCGTATTTTGAAATCAGACTATTGTGAGGTGGCTGCTACTTAGCTGCTGCTCAGCAGACATATGTTGGGTTGCGCTAAGTAAATCCCAACAGTTAAACCGGCCTGACGGCTCTTAGCAGCCGTCAGGTTTTTTTATCATGCAGAATACTCCCCCGTCGCCAGAATTCACACCAGTTCGCCGCGGATCACTGTCACGGCCCTGCCGGCCAGAAAAACCCGGTCGCCGTTGATACGCACGTGGACTTCGCCCCCGCGCGCGGAGGCCTGGAACGCTGTCAGTTCGTTCTTGCCCAGACGGGTCTGCCAGTAGGGGCCCAGCGCGCAGTGCGCCGAGCCGGTCACGGGGTCTTCATTGATACCCGCTGCCGGGGCAAAAAAGCGCGAAACGAAATCATACTCTGCGGAATCGCTGGGGGCGGTGACTACCGCACCACGGACATCAATTGCCGCGAGGCTACCGAAATCGGGCTGCATGCCTCGGACAATCTTCTCCGAGCCGACATCCACCAGAGCATCAAACCTGGTCATGCCGACAAAACGGGCCTCGGTGCCAAGGGCCTCCAGAAGCCCGAAGGGCGGTTCAACCTCCTCGGCCGGCGTCGCCGGAAAATCCAACTCGATAAGAGCGCCGACCTTACACGCCCGCAACTCCCCGCTAAGCGTGTAGAACAGGGCCGTGGCGTCCGGCGGCAAATGGCCGTCCTCGAAAAGCAAGTGAGCCGAAGCCAGGGTGCCATGACCGCACATCTCCACCTCACATTTGGGAGTAAACCAACGCAGGTGATAGCCCTCGCCTTCCGGATAAAGGAAGGCTGTCTCTGAAAGATTCATCTCCGAAGCCACGTTTTGCATCCAGCTTTCGTCGGCCGCCCTCTTGAGCAGACACACGCCGGCCGGATTGCCCTTGAAGGGTTCGGACGCAAAGGAATCTACCTGGATAATAGATTGAGGCATTAAAAAACCTCCTTATGCTCTGATGAGTGGCGGGCTCACCGGTTATATCCGGAAGAGATACTGCATTTTGAAAAAGAACTGGCGCGATGTAGTCTCCCATTCCGAACTGGTAAGGGTCTCGTGGATGTCGGCATCATAATAGCGGTAGTTGCTGGTAGCGCCAACGTAGAAGATAGTAAAGGGATTGATTTTGTATGTCAAGAGCGGTTCGATATCAAGACTGTTGTCAAAGTCGTTGTACTGGATAATCAGCCTCAAAAACCACTCACGTGAAAACTGGTAAGTGCTGCGCACACGCAAGATATACCCCTTGAAAATCTCTCGCTCCTCATCCGGGTGCCCGGCCATATAGCTGTCACTGTGACTTAATCGGGAGTGAGAAAACTCGGGCTGAACGAAAAGCCGCCGGGTGGGCTTGACGCTGGCCCAGATGCTGAGGTCGGTGCCCCGACCAAGATCGGGGACATTGACGACGTGGGTCGTGTCGTCCTCTTCGCCGACTTCGTCATATTCACGGTAATGCCGCCGCCATATGGTCTTGCCGTGGTTGATCTGGAAACCCCCGCTGATGGCTTCGCTGAAGTTGCTGTTTACGCTCATGGTACCCCTGCTTATTCCCTCGAACAGGAAACCGCTGAACCGCTCCCGGCTGTTGAGGTACTGCAGGGTTACATCGGTCTGCCCCTTCAGGCAGAAGTATAACGTTGTCCGAATCCATTCGTCGCGGGCGCCGTCATCAAACCTGAAGGGATTCGGTGCTGCCTCCCAGTCCCAGACCCGGCCCACCTCTATACTCGGCTGCCAGTGTATCAACCATTCGGTGTTGGGTCGAAGGACGAGCCCGGTCCATAAATTGAGGCTTCGTTGGTCATTCCGGCCGGTGAAGCCGTTATCGGTGCGGAAAGCGGGACTGGTTTCCGTATAGTCGAGAGTCATAATCCATGTACGCGCCTCGCGCACCAGCCCGGCATAAACGGCCTGCCCCCAGTAGTTCTCGCCGTCGAAGGTGACAGTATGGCGGCCCCTGTCAAACAGCGCCTGACCGACGCCGTCTGCCATCGTCGTATCAATGAAATCGGTATCGTCGAATTCGTCCGTATAGCTCGCCAGCGTCTGAAAATGCAGTCTCCAATTCTTGCGCAGACGGACGCGCCCATCGACACCCGTGGCCGTTCCCGAACCACCGCCTTCCATCATCCTGTTAGTCGCAACCAGGCCGACATACGAGTCTTCCCCAAATGTCTGCCGGGCCCGCAATATATTGACCGTGCCGGCCCCATTCTGAGCCACCACTGAGCGTTGGGCCAGCGGTACCACCATCGGTGAGGTCTCATCGCGGGCAAATACATACGCCACCGAAGACCGGCCGAACTGCCCGGTATACTTGGCGGCCACTTTCGGATTGTTTATCGAACGCGTGTAAACGACGTCGAACGGCGTGCTAAAAAGATTCCCGCCCTCCTGGAAGAAAGGTCGGCGCTCCGAATAGAAAAGAGCAAAGGTCGTGTTGACGTCAATCTGTGCAGCATCCGACTCGACCTGGCTGAAATCCGGGTTTACGGTAACCTCAAGCGACGAATTGGAAGACAGACCGTAACGAATATTCACCGAGGCCTCGCCGTCGAAATCACTATTCTCAAACCCGGAGTTGGGGTCGCGGACGTCATTAATGGCTCCCGACTGATACCCGATCACGTTCGGCATCACTTCCAGGTTTTTACCGGGCTTGATGTCACGGATTCCCGTCAGCGTGCCCCACTGGCAGATAAAACAGGGCTCATCTCTGTCCTGAGCGGCCCACGCATAGCGACGCCTGATTTCCCGCTGATGGTCGCGCCAGAAGTTGGCTCTCCACGTCTGTTCCGGCTTGTCCGGGAAACGCAGGCTCGAGAAAGGGATGGCCAACTCAACCTGGTAACCACTGTCGGTCACTTTGCCTTCCGATTCCCAGACGATGTCAAAGGCTATCTCTTCAGAGCCGTTTGACAACATGCGGAGATCACCCTGGATTCCCAAAGGGTTGACAAAAAGTTCGTAGCCCCAAGAGGCGTCGCCGTACGTGTCAAGCATGACACCAAAGTAGTCATCACGGAAGATTTCGTCGCGATCGCGCCACGAGACTCTCACCGCATCGGGGCTGTCGTACGCAATCAGGGCTACGTATAGATAGGTGGCATTGTAGGCTATGAGCGCCTCTGATCTGACCGGCGGTGCCACCTGGTCCCCCGGAGAGGTTTCGGCAAAACCCGTTGCCCGGGCAGCCTTACGCCAACCGGGATCATCAAGTTCACCATCAATCTTTATCGCTTCCGACAGGCGGGGAACCTCCAGTTCAGGACGGAAGCTGGGACTGAATTCGCCTTCGGCGAACACCGAATTGGGGTTGACCAGCAGAACTGCGGTGACGATTGCGGCGGCACACATAAGACTTGAACGACATGCCATAAATCTCTCCCAGGTGCTTTAGACCAAAGACTCTCCAACGTCGCAATGAGATTGAGAGTCGACGCTTCGGTCGACGTATCTATGTCAATGTTACGGAGTAGGCTGGGAAAAGTTACGGATTACTACTAAATAATTAGTACTTGATTTTGCGATCCCCCTCGGCGGGCGCCAGGTACCAAAAAAGCCCCTGACACACAGGGGCTTCTCGAAGGCTGTCGAAAGAATCTCAGAAGGATTTTAGAGCGTCCTTTTTGCTGTCAAAGTGCTCAAAAACGGATATCAGACGGGTGATGGTCAAAATGGACTCGATTTTGGTGATATCCGACAGGACCAGCCGGCCGCCGGCATTCTTGACCGTCGTCAAGGCCGATATAAGCATCCCCAGCCCAACCGAGTTCATCCAGTCGACT
>JAOUEU010000091.1 GCA_029858555.1 Candidatus Zixiibacteriota bacterium | reverse complement strand
AATATCCTATCAGCATCCGGTGCCTCCGTTGGGATGTCAAGTTACGCTTACATAACGTAGAGAACGCGTGCCGGAAAGCCAAGCGATTTTCACACGGCATGGGGTGGTTTTGGTCGATTGGCACCGTCCGGCCATGGACCAACAGGACCCTGATCAAATTACATGTGGTAATTCGCCGAAGGTTTTCGTATAATTCCACAGAAAGGGCTCTCTGAGCACAGCCAGGAAAAACCGCCGGGAAGACGCATATAAAGAAAGGGTTACGGATCAATGAGACGGATAGCCTTTGTACTCGTTGTGTTCCTGGGTACGGGGGGCTGCATCCACGGCCAACCGGCCACGCATAGCGGCTATGTGCCCATCACTATTTCCAAGCTTACCGATAAACTACACATCATCACGGTCACGGGCGGCCGTGAATTCAACATGCCTTTGTACCGGACCAATCTACTCGCGTCCGTGGGTCCGGACGGCATTCTTCTTGTGGACGCCGGGTTCGAAGCCACCGGGCCGGCGCTGCGGGACACGCTCAAGTTCCTGGGAAACGGTCAGCTTAAGATGGTCATAAGCACCCACTATCATGGCGACCACACCAGCGGCAACAGGTTTCTGTCGGACCAGGCCCCCGTGCTGGCGCAGCAGAACGTTCTTACGTGCATGTCCGGCAACTACTTCCATCTACTGGGGTCGCCAAGCCCCAACCGGCCGACAGTGGGATTTGACGATTCTCTGATTATCCACTTCAATGGCGAGGAGATTCACGTTGTCCACGCGCCCAAGTGTCATTCGGACGGCGATGCTTATTTGTATTTTACGGCTTCGAAGGTCGTCGCCGCCGGTGATTTGTTTTTCCCCGACGAGATTCCCTATGTCGACCTGCCGCGTAATGGGACGGTCAGCGGATACGCGGCGCAGATAAAGAGATTCATGGAAATCTTTCCCGATGACGTGACTTTCGTTGCCGCGCACGGGCGGAGTTACAACAAGAAAGACCTGGAACAATACCATCGGATGCTGACAGAAACAGTGCGCCTGGTGCAGCAGGCGGCCGCTGAGGGTAGGACAGCCGAGCAGATGATTGAGCAGAACCTTCTGGCCGACTGGGCGGATTGGGAAGGACAGTTTTCCAACACGACGCTGGCGGCCTGGATACAGACTGTCTATGCGGAGCTGTCCGGTATAACCGACACAAGACCTTCCATCTGCGAGCCTATGACACATACCCTAATTGAGGGCACGGTTCAGGATGCCATGGAGGAGTACCGTCGGCTGCGTGCGACCCAGCCCGACGCTTATGATTTCGGTGAAAACCAGTTGAACATGCTGGGGTATCAGCTTCTGGGGCGGCGACGCCTCGGCGACGCGCTGGAGATATTCAAGCTGAACGTCGAGCTCTACCCTGCTTCGTTCAACGTTTATGACAGCTACGGCGAGGCCCTGTTGGCGGCGGGTGACACCACCCGGTCGATTGTAAATTACGGAAGATCGCTCGAACTCAATCCCGAGAACACCAACGCCGTGGAAGTACTGAAGCGGCTGCGCCCCTCTGACTGACGCCGCGGCGTGATGATCACGGGCAGGGCGGAGGGGCGGGGCCGGTCGGGATGCCGAAGAGATAAGCCAACACGTACGACACGTCGGAGATGTTGGTCTTTTCATCCGGGTCGCCGTTGGCGTTGCCCTCCTCCGGGCACGGCGGGGCGGGACCCATCGGAATGCCAAACAGGTAACTGAGCAGGTAACTCACGTCAGATATATTTACTTTGTCGTCCGGGTCGCTGTTGGCGTTGCCCCGGATGGCGAGGCAGCAACCTTCACCGATGTAGAGCGCAAACGTTCGTGAAAACTCCGAGACATCCGGGCCGGTGAAGGCGCGGTAACGCCAGTAATAGACCGAATCGACATTCAAAACCTGCCCGATGGCAAAGCGGGGTTCGACGAGACCGGAGATGTCGTACACGGGCGTGCCGAAATAGTAATCCTGATCGAGTTGCAGATGGAAGCTGTCGGCATCGGGAGTGTTCCGTTCGGCGAGAATGCTCCACTCGAGAACCGGCGACGGCGTGCCGGTCTGAAGGCCGTTGGGCGGCAGGATGGAGGAAACCGGTTCATAGGTGTAGTAGAAGACCATGCTGTCGGTTTCGGACGGAGCGGAGACCGAGCCTGCTTTATAAGGCATATTCAGATTGTAAAGGTTCGCCAGTTTCACCTGGGCGGTGCCGTTAATGCGGATACCTATAGTGAAGGGCTGCTGGTCGATCGGGTCGGGCTTCCGGTGCACGATGATTCTATACTCCCCCTTCATAAGGTTGTAGTCAAATACCTGCTCGTCTACCAAACCATCACCGGCGGCGTTACCTTCCGCATCCAGACGCCAGAAGGCCGAGCCGGCGACCGTGGTGAAGTCCCGCGAGATGGTGAAACCTTCAGGGTTGATGACATCGAGGTTGACACTCGAATAACCGGTAGTGACCATCTCGTAAGGCGATACCTCGGAGGGCGCCAAGAGGTTAGTGGCGATAGATATGCTGTCCACGGCCAGGAAGCTCCCCGCTGCGAAATCGGGATTGGCATCGCGGTTAAAATCGGCGGTCGCCATGGGTATAAAGATAGACCCGCCGGTAGGCTGCAGGTCGACATACAGGGTGTCGTCGAAGTAACCGGAGCCGTCGCCCAGATAGATTTCCATTCTTGACAGCGCCAACTGCGAATTTGCGGAGACGATGTCAAGCCGACCGTCTCGGTCAACGTCAGTGACCATCAGGTAGTAAAGGGTGCCTTCAACGCGCGTGGTATCCCAGCTCAGAAGACCGCCGTTGCCATCGCCGAGAGCCAACGTGATGACACTCGAAGCCGGGACAAAGGGTGAGACCAGAGCAAAGTCCGGGTTGCCATCGCGGTTAAAGTCGGCCAGGGCATTGGCCGTGGACACCTGAAGGGTGGTAGTACTGGCCCAGGCGGAGCCGCCAGCCGTGAAGGCCGCATCGCCGTCATTGGTGTAGATGGTGGCCAAATCGCTGTTGACCAGTACGAGGTCGTCGAAGCCGTCACGGTTGAAATCACTGACGTCTACCGCCACAAAAAGAATCGGCGTGGTGGCGCTGACGGGGAAATCGCCCGTGCCGTCTCCGAAAAACAAATGATTGGGCGTAACGGCCAAATCCATGTAAGGATCATCGTTGAAATAGCCGGTGGCGAGAGTCGGCAGACTGCTCCAACTGACCGGCACGAAAAACGTCGAGTAGGTTCTGTCACCGTTGTTGATAAAAGTCACGACGGTGTTACCGTAGGTGCCGTTTTCGCAGTCTACGACGACGATATCGAGCAGGGTGTCGGCATCGATGAAGTCTACGGCCAGTCCGGCGAACAAGAACGTGTTTTCGTATTGCACGGGTGGTTCGAAACTTCCGCCGGCCAGCCCGTACTGCACGAAGAGCCCGTTGTTCTGACCTCCAGTACCTCCGCTGGTGTAGGCCAGATCGATATTATTGTCCAGGTCGAGGTCGGCGGCGACCATCGCCCACATAGCGGCCGGGTACGCGTGGCTGATCTCAAAATTGAGTTGTGTGCTGTCATAGACGACGATGTAATTCGACACGGTCAGGGTATCGGCGGAACTGCCATCAGAGGCAATGAGTGTCACGTCGTAGGCCCCCGGGTCAAGGTAGCTGTGCGCGGGGTTCTGCACAGAACTGGAGTCGCCGTCGCCGAAATACCATTTCCACTCGGTCAGCGGATTTGGCCCGGCAGTCTCGGATTGGTCGGTGAACGTCACGGCAAGGGGAGCATAGCCGGAGGTCGGGTCGGCCCCGAACGCAACACCGACGGGATCGCAGGCATCCCCATCGCCATCGCCGTCGCCGTCTTCCTGCCCCGGGTTGTAGGCATCGACACAGTTGTCGCAGACGTTACCCACGTCATCACCATCGTTATCGAGTTGGTCATAGTTCTGCACGAAACGACAATTGTCGCAGGCGTCGCCGATACCGTCCAGGTCGCCGTCTTCCTGACCAGGATTAGGGGTATCAGGGCAGTTGTCACACAGGCTACCTATGCCATCGCCGTCCGGGTCGGGCGTGGTGGGACATCCGACGATAGTAAAGCAATGCGGCCCGGACCAGTCAGGTACAGCGCTGGAGCCGCCCTGCGACCAGAGCCAGTAACCGGCACCGGGAAAGAAGGCCGAGTCGATGCAGATGGTCTTGCCCACATCATCAGGATCAAGAGTAACATTGATAAGCAGGGCAACGGCGTCGAATCCTGAAGGCAGATCCGGGGCGGTGAAAGAGACGGCAGAAAAACCGACGGTATCGGCAATACTGCCATCGGCGCTGAAGTAGCTGACCATCCATATGTCCGTGCCGCCAAAAGCATCGCTGATGCCGCCGGTAGAATCTCCTACGGGCCCCTCCCAGGTAGCACCATCGGGCGAGTATATGCGGAAGCCATTGGTTAAGCCCTGAACATCAGCCCCCGTTACCGTCATACGCAGGTTAAAGGTAACAGAACCCGCGGCAACCGTATCAGTGTTGGTCAACCCGGACACGCTTTGCAGGGAAATGGAATTGCCGGCGGCGCCCGCCGGCAGGAAACAAAATAGCGCATACAGAACGACTATCGCTCGGCTCATAGGATCTCCTTGGTACTTGAACGGCCCGGAAGGTACAGCTGTGCGTCTGCGGCTGTGGATTACCTCGTCCTTCGGTCTACATTCAATAGCAGTATAACCTATTTAAAATAATCGTCAAGGCTAAACACCTTCGATGCAGGCATGACAGAGCCGGTTTTTGTTGATTATGCCGGGCGGCCGGGCTTAGATTGCAGGTCATGGCCAAGAGATACGACGAGAAGGCCGCCGGCCGCTTCTGGACCAGGCGACTTAAAGATACCGACCCGTTATCGGCGGTGCTGACATTCGATGCCCCGAAGTCGCTCAACAAAGCCTATGACACGTGGGAACGGCAGAGCCTGCTATCGCTTCTGGAGTCATCATTAACAGAGGAAAAAGCGCTCGACCTTGGCTGCGGGACCGGTCGTATCGCGCTGACGCTGGCCGCCCGGGGCGCTGAGGTCACGGCGCTGGATGTCTCGGAGGGCATGCTGGCATACGTGGCAAAGCAGGCGCGCCGGCAGCGGGTAAGCTCGCGAGTAAAATGCGTCCCGGCCTCGTCGACAGCGGTCCCGGCAAGTGACGGCACGTTTGACATCGTAACTTGTTTCGGACTGCTGGAGCATCTGCCCGAGGCCGCGCGCCGGAAAACGCTGCTTGAAGCGTTTCGAGTATTGAAGCGAGCAGGCCGGCTCTTTGCTGTGATCAATAACACCGAGTGTGTTTTTCTGCAACGACAATATGGTCTTAGAGAGCAGCGTGAGGATGGCTACTTCGTGAGCCTTGTGGGACTTGAGTGGCTGGAGGCCGTGGCCGGGCGCGGAAGGATGCGGGTTTGGGTCAGAGCGGCCAACCCCTTCTATGCCCTGGCGCACTATTACCTGTATCCCCATCGCGAGCTTCTTTTCAAATCGGCGCGTGATTTTGAGCGCCAATGCGAGCTGGCCGCCAGGTGCGATCTACTTGGCGAGTTCGAAAAGACTTTCCGTGACCGTGTGGCCAGTCATTTCCTGGTAGAAATAAGACACGGCCGCTCGAAAAAACGCCGTTAGTCCCCTGATCTCGACGGCTTTACATTCAGCGTTTCCTGCCTACCGTACCCATGTAGATCACGAATTGTTCGCGGCCGTCGAGGTCGAGCAGGCGGTTCACCTCGTTGTCCGAATACGCTCCGATAGCGCAGGCGCCGCAACCGATGGACTCGGCGCTCAAGTATAGATTCTGGCAGACATGACCGGCGTCGAGAAACATGTAGCGATAGCCCCTGGTGTTATACCGCCAGATAGTGCGTTGGGCCACCGCCACCCAGATGAACATGACCGCGGACGTCCCGACGTGCTGTTGATCCAGGCATCCTTTGACCATTTTGCCGGACAGACCTTCCGATGTGTCCACCTCGACGAGTTTGTGGTCAATAGCCAGAAAACGGTACACGCCCGGTTTCAGACCCTCTACCCTGTTGACCAGCAGGTATGTCTCGAAGGTATGCTTGCCCCCGGCGGAGGGAACATTTCTGACGGTGCGGGCGTCCGGGGGCGGCAAAACCTTCTGGACACCCTGGGTGCACCAGAGCAGATACGACAACTCGGCCATCGTCAGCGGTTCGCGCGCAGGTGGGCGCAATGTTCGGCGCTTCTCAATGACAGCCTTCAGGTTGTCATCTGTAGGGCGAAACTCGCGCGGCGAAGGCAGGTCGATGACGGCGCCGGTGGTGTCGTATGGCAGTTCCATCGGCGGCGGGGGCATGCCTTTCATCTGGTCCGACTGGCCCATCTGATCGTATTTCGATTCTTCCAGGAACTGTTGGCCTGCTTCATTCATAATAGACGCTCCCTTTCCGAGGGTTCATTAAAATATGGTTTTATTCCGGTGTGATTAATAAACTACATAAATCCGAGCGGCCTGGCAAATGACTTGTGGGGCGCCGACGCAGGACGCGGGCAGACTGCCGGGTACAAAGCGGTCTGTCAACCCCGGCAAACGGGCTGACATTCTGATTCTCAATGATGACCCTTTGCAGGATCTACAGGATGTCGGGCCAATCTACGCGGTGATAAGAGACGGCGTGGTTATGTTTGAGAGCCAGATCCTCCAGGGTGTCCAACACACCGCCGGGGACGTCTTACAGGCTTCTTTCGAGAATCTCGATCATGAGGTCGGCGGTGGTCGGTGAGTGGCCGCTGTAGTGGTTGTTGAAAAAGCCGAAGACCTTCCGGCCATCGGCGGCGAACTCCAGAATGACCTTTGTCCACCATTCGAGGTCTTCAGAGCGGTCGAACCGGACGTAACTGAAGTCGTTCTCAATCTTTTTGCGGTCGCCCAGAAACCGGATGTAATGGAAGTCGGCCGTGGCAGTTTTGCATCGCGGCATCCAGGGATGGTCGATAAGGGCCAGGGCCATGTTGCGGCTTTTCAGAAGTTCGAAAAGTGCGTCGATTTTGAGCCAGGCCTTGTTGCGCAGTTCGACAGCGATTCTGACATCCTCGGGCATAGCCGCAACGAGCTCGGCCAGCAGGGCCAGTTGGTCGGGTTTGAAGCTGTAAGGGAACTGCATCAAAAGGGGGCCCAGTTTGCGACCCAGTTTTTTCATGATTTCGATAAAGGTCACGGCGCTTTCCAGGCGGGTCTCAAGAGTCCCGTCATGGGTGACCGCCTGGGGGAACTTGGCGGCGAAGACGAAGCAGTCCGGGGTGTTAGCGGCCCATTTCTGGACGGTCGTTTCAGCGGGAATGCGGTAGAAAGTGGCGTCGATCTCGACCACTTTGAAGCGCGAGGAATAGAACCTGAGGAAATCGGCCTGAGGGCAGAACTGGGGGTAGAAATTGCCCAGCCAGTCCTTGTAGCTGAAGCCGGACGTGCCTATGTGGATATCGTCTGGTAACACTCTGTTTGTGTAACAACGCGGGGCGGCGATAGTTCAGAGAAATGGGCCGGCTGACCAACGGCAGCGAGCCCGATTTTCCGGTTTCGGAAGCAGTTGATTAGCGGCGACAAATTTCATATCTTCAGCAGAAATACGAGTCTGGAAAGGACAATGTGATGAAGGACAAGCGTAACGAAATACTGGCCCGCCAGTTGATCGAGTACTCGTGCGAACTGGTCAAGGGAGAGATCCTGTATCTCGAGATAAAGGGCAAGGAGACCCTGGAGCTGGGGAAGGAAATAATCCGGCAGGCGACGGAAAAGGGCATCACGCCGTTCTGGTACTACAACGACGAGTCGCTGGGCCGCCACTGGATCAAGAACGCCAGCGATGACCAGCTCAAGACGCAGGCGGAACTGCACCTGGAGTTGATGAAGCGGGCGGACGCCTATATCGGCCTGCGCGGTTCGGATAACCCCTTCGACCTGGCCGATATCGAGCAGGCGCAGATGGACAAGTGGAACAATATTTTCTACAAGCCGGTCCATCTCGAAGAGCGCGTCAAGCATACTCGGTGGGTGGTGCTGCGGTATCCCAACAACGCCATGGCCCAACTGGCGGAGACATCGCAGGAGGCCTTCGAGAAATTCTTCTACGATGTTTGCTGCGCGGATTACGCCAAGATGTCAAAGGCCCAGGACAAGCTGTTCGCCCTCATGGAAGCGACCGACAAGGTGCAGATCAAGGGACCGGGGACGGACCTGACGTTTTCCATCAAGGGCATAGGGACGATCAAGTGTGACGGCAAGCGTAATATACCCGACGGCGAGGTCTATACGGCCCCCGTGCGCAATTCGGCCAACGGCACGATCAAGTATAACACGCCCTCACTTTACCAGGGGGTAGTGTATACGGGGATTTCGTTTACGTTCGAGAACGGCAAGATAGTCAAGGCGACGGCGGACGGCAATGTCGACAAGCTCAACAAGATACTCGACGGCGACGAGGGTTCGCGCTATGTGGGCGAGTTCGCTATCGGCGTCAACCCGTTCATACGCCAGCCGATGAAGGACACGCTGTTCGACGAGAAGATCGCCGGTTCTTTCCACTTCACGCCGGGGCAGTGCTACGATGAAGCCCCTAACGGCAACCAGTCTGCGATCCACTGGGACCTGGTAGCGATCCAGCGTGAGGATTACGGCGGCGGCGAAATCTGGTTTGACGGCAAGCTGGTCCGCAAGAACGGTGTGTTCACGGACCCCGACATGGAAAAGCAGTTCTCCGAAGAGAACCTGAGGTCGTCGGAGTTGGAATAGAGTCGCAGGCAAAGGGCATTCGCGCGATCGGCAACCGGGCGTCTTTGCGACTGACCGCTAAGAGGCAGTGACAGTAACATTTATATAGAGGTTGCAGGCTATGGAGATTATCGATTTTGCCATGAAGATGGAGCTTGACGGGAAGAAGTTTTACGAAGCTCACGCGGCCCAGGCCAAGAACCCGGAGTTGACAAAAGTTCTTCTGACACTGGCGGAAGAAGAGGAGCGCCATTACAAATACTTCAAAAGGCTTAAGGAAGGCATAAGCGATTTGTCCGCCGCCGATCGGAGCGCTCACAACGATTCTCTCAACGCGGTGAGAACTCTCTTTACGGAACTTTCAGAAGGCACTGGCAAGAAAGAGTTTGCGGACAATGTCCTGACAGTGTGGGCCGAGGCGCTGCGAATCGAGGAAAAGACCGAGAAGTATTACCGTGAAAAGGCCGCCATTGAGACCGACCCGGCCAGAAAGCAGCTTTTGAACTCAATAGCCGACGAGGAGCGCAGCCACGTTTACATGATTGACGGTGTGCTCACCTATTTGAAGCACCCGCAGGCTTTTTCGGATTCGGCGCAGTTCCGCAATTTTCAGAGCTGGGAGGGGCATTGATTGAATTAAATATGAACCATTTCGGATGTCCGGCGTAGATATATGGTATGTTAAGCTAGTATTGCAACGAAAGTAAGACATCTGTGAATCGCATCGCGCCCAGCCCGAAGAATACCTGCCCAAGTACTGCAACGGCCCGTCCCCTCACGTTCTGTCTTGCCGCCATCCTCGCATTGTATGTGACGGGTGGCGTCGCCGGAAGTTATTATACATGGGGCTTTGATTTCTGGGGCATCTTCGACAACCCTCTGGTTTACCTCTTCCCCGCCCTAGCTATGGTCTTCCTGGTACCGGCCGTATACCGTCCGCTCTATAAAGCAGTTGAACCCCTGCTGGAGGCTGCGGCGGCCTTGTTCAGTCGTCAGAGACGGTTTGTATCGGTCGCCCTGGTCTCGCTGGCCCTTCTGGCGCTGTTCTACCTGTTGCGCTCGCGAGCGCATGTGTACGGTGACGGGTTTATCGTTCTGGCCAAATACGGCTCCGGCGAGTCGATCCTGACGGGGTACCAGGAATACCTCAAGGGGTTTTCGCTTCCTTTTTATCATGTCTGTTATCTGGCCTTATCAGCCGTAAGCGGCCTGGCGGCCGAGCAGATTTTCGCCCTTACCAGCGCCGCCGGAGGCGTGGTCGGTTTCTGGGGCGTTTACAAACTGTCCGGTGTTCTGACAACGGACGCAGCATCCCGCCGCATCATCATCGCCGCGGCTTTCACGAGCGCCTGCGCGATATTGTTCTTCGGCTATGTCGAGTACTACACGTGGCCGACGGCACTCGGACTGTGGACACTCTACTATGCGGTGCGCTACGTGAAATTCAAGAAGGGCATCGTACCTCTTGTCATTTCTGGCGTTCTGACGATGGGTTTTCATCTTCTGGCAGCGCCGTATCTGCTGGTCGCGATGGTAGCGGTGCTGTACCGCCGGGGCGACCGCGAGGGGCTGCCGTGGGGTCTTTCGTTCCGTTATCTCAGCGTGATTGCCATAGGGGGTTCTTTCCTTCTGGCGTTGGGCACGCAGTTGCTGAATCTGCCCCAGTGGTTAATGCCGATCAGTCGGCTGGCCGATGTCCCCTACTGGTTTCTCTCGCCGGGGCGCCTGGTCGATGTAGCCAACCTGGCGTTGCTGGTGGCCCCCCTGGGGACACTGCTGTTTCTGGGGTGGGTTTTAACGCGCAAACGAAAGACCCGGCAGGACGACATCGAGACAAAACTATTGGGCACGGCCGCCCTGTTGACTTTCCTGGTGGCGTTCTGGGTCGAACCGAAACTGGGCGCCGCCCGCGACTGGGATTTCTCATCGCTGTTTGGCTTTCCGCTGACGCTGTGGGGCCTGTCATGGATTCTGGGGCGCGGAGAAAGGCGTTGTCTCAGACCGGCCCTCATCGTCCCGGTAACGGTGACGGCTCTTGTGGCCCTGGCACCGAACCTGATGGAAAAGAATGACCTGAAGGCTGCTTCAGCTCGCCTGGACGACATTCTCTGGGACAGCCCGCATCACCAGGTCGCATACGCCGACGCCCGACGGGCGATGGTCTGGGCAGTGGTGCTCTATAACGACGTTGGCGACCTCGATCGAGCCAGCCGCAATTTCCATCGCAGGCTCTCGGCCGACTCCACCTGCTTTGCTTCGTGGTTCAACCTCGGGCAGATTTACTACGACCGCCAGGTTTTCGACTCATCGGCTCATTCCTTTGCGCGGGCGGTGCAGTTCGACCCGGATAACCCCATCTACCTGGCACGTCTGGCGGAAGTGGAGTACAAGCTGGGCCTGTACCGGCAGGCGGTACAGCACATCGACCTGAGCGCAGCTATCAAGCCCGACGAATACAACACGCAACTGCTGTACGGGCTCATCCTGGCAAAGATTGATCAGTACACAGACGCCGTCGCGCGCTTTCAGTATGCAGGCAGGTTGAAGCCGGGTGAGGCCACGCCGATGCAAAACATAGGCCTGCTCTACAATCACCTGGAGCAGCCGGATTCAATGTACATGTATCTTGATAAGGCAAGGGTGCTCAACCCCGACAATCCGGCGCTTTATGAGCCACTCACCAGGGCGGCGCTGGCCTCGGGGAGGTTAGTTGAGGCGGGTCGACTTCTGGACATCCTCGAACGAATTAAACCCGACCTGCCCGAAATCGGCCGGTACCGACAATTGCTTCGCCGGTAGGACGGCGCCCCGGGCGCTTCTGCACCTCGGCCGTCATCACACCCGCCAGGACGATGATCCCGCCGACAAAGAACGACAATCCCAACTGCTCGCCGAGCCAGAAGTACGCCACCACGGTGGCGATGATCGGTTGCAGGTTGTGAAAGACGGCAATGCGCGAAACATCCATGAACTTGAGTACCCAGTACCACAGAACGTAAGCAGCGACGGACACGCCCAGGGCC
>JAOUEU010000354.1 GCA_029858555.1 Candidatus Zixiibacteriota bacterium | reverse complement strand
TGAAGTACGAAAATCTCAGAAATTCACCCTGACGGTGAAATACTGGTTGTCGTCGAATACTTCCGTCTCCGTCCAGGAATACTCGAAAGCCAGCTTGGTGCTGCCCAGTTCGTAAACCAGACCGGCCCCAAGTGACAGACCGTAAATATAGTCGTCCTGGTTGGAGAAATTGTAGCCGGCTCTCAGGGAGTACAGCTCGTTATAAACGTACTCCATGCCGCCCTGCCACATGTCTTCCTGGTAGTTGTTGGAACGGAAATTCCCCGCGATGGTCGCCACATGCGGGCCGTTGTCCACGAAATCATACATCATGCCCATGTTGATGGAACTGGGCAGGTCGAACGGCGCTCCGTTCGGCGAGGCCTGCCGGTTCAGCAGTTCCCGCTCGAAGCCACGGCCGGAAAACGTCATTTCCGGGCCGTAGTTCTTGATTGCCAGTCCCACCTTCACCCCGCGCCAGCGAGGGTCGTAGATGAAACCGACGTCGAAGGCGAAGCCCGTAGCCTTGGCCTCGAAGATGTCCTCGTTAATGAACATCCCGCTGAAACCAAAGGAAACATTCGCCGTCAGGATACGGGCGTAGGATACGTTGATGACCGTCAGCGACGGTTCGAAAACACGACCGGTGCCATCGGGGTAATCCTCCGTCGTTTCCTCGATCTCGCCGATGGAAACCACCTTGGCGCCCAGGCCGAGCGACCCGAAACCATCGATATACGTCGCGATACCCACGAAGTTCATATCGATGTCGGCGATGTACGGCAGATGGGTGAACATCGCCTCCGTTCCTTCCAGTGATGCCAGACCGGCCGGGTTCCAGTACATGGCCTCGACGCCCGAGACGTCGGCCAGTATGGCTCCACCCATGGCTGTCCCTCGGGAACCATACGGAATCAGCAATTCCTGAGCTCCCGCGGTGCCGATCCGGCGGGTATTCCCCGCGTAAACCGAAGATAGGCTTACCGCAAGGAGAACTATCGTCAAAACAACAATTTTATTCTTCATTGGTTATATCCTCCTTGCCTTAGTACAGGTCAAGCACTTCGCTTTCAGTGAATACCGCCAGTTTACCTATCTTGGTACCGAATCCCGGCGCATCGACCACGTAGATGTAAATGCCCGATGCCACCGGCAGACCTGCCTCCGTCTGCGCGTTCCATTCCGCTATAGCCGTGGAGGCGTCGTCTTTCTCGATTGTCTGAATGAGGTCGCCGCCAAGATTGTAAATGGTGATGGTGCACTTGGCCGGCAGGTGGTGGAACCGTAGCACAGCTTTGCCCGGCGCCGGATCGTACGGTCCAAACAGGTAGAACGGATTCGGGACCGCTTTGATGTTGTCCAGAATCTTCTCATTGGCCGCAAAATCCAGACCCTTCGCTGTGAAATAGAAGGTGTCCGCTACTGTGTTCGGCTTGGTTGTTGACATCCGGAAGATTGTCCCCAGCTCCGGAACATCCTGCGTAAACGTAAGCGGGTCGCCGTCCTTGGTCGTATCGATGAGGTTACCATCGCCGTCCTTGTACCGCAGGACACCGCCGTTCCAGTTCACCAGGACCGTTCGGGCCATAACTTCATCAGCCAGCGTGATATCCGCAGCATCGATCGTGGCCCCCGAAGTCAGCGAGTCCTCAAACGCCTGGTAACCGGCCTCACCCGGGCTCATGTCGACCGGGTTGGTCCAGTAGACCCAATCAGTATACGGGTCGTTATCGCCGCCGGAAACCGAGTGCTCCAGGTCACCGCCGCCCAGGTAAACCGAGTCGGTCGGGTCCAGAGGATTCACCCAGAAACTGTCCACGCCCCAGCTTTCCAGCGCATATATGTCGTCACCCTGGAAGTCGTCACCGGCGTCGTCGATGATCAGAATACAAAGCCGCACATCGTCGGAAGGATCCTCGGGTGTGCCAATACCTGTGTTCCATAACTCGAACGGCACCCAGAAAGTGTTGATCGGGTCGGCCAGCCATTCATATGCCCAGGAGCCGCCGACGCCCGGGTCGGCGTTGTCACCCGTAAAGCGCATCTCGAAGTCATAGGAGTTAATGATGGGATTATTGCCCCCATCGCGGGTTGCACGGCTGATGAATGCGCTGTATGGGCCGCGCGTCCCGCCGCCGCTGGTGCCGCCGTCATCGGCCGTGTGGAAGCCCCACAGGCCGCCGCCGACCTGCTGCCGCTCAGTGGGATTGATCGGCTCACCCACCTCATCCACTAGCCCTCCGACCGGGAAGTCGTAGAATCCAAAAGCTCCTGCCTCCGGTGGATCCAGCGGACCCGCGCCGTTCTCGACAACGAAGAAACTGAGGAAGTCGAGTGGCGGACCCGTCACTTTCAGGAGCATACCGTCGATCACAAAGTAGTCGTCATCGCCCGTCTGGTTTATTTGCCACTTCAACAGCGTCGTGTCAGCATCGATATCATACAGGAACCAGGCGATGTTAATCGAGTCAATGGAGGCGTAATCAATATCTCCGGGATGGTCCGGGTCATATGTCGTATCGACCACTATCCCCAGCGTGTCCTCGAACGTCACCCGGTAATCGTGTCCCGTCAGAGCGAACGGGTCTTTGACTATCGGGTACACCTGGCCGCCGGAAACGCCTGTCGCGTGCTCGGCATCGATCACGTCCTCGGAATCGTATATAGACGTTTCACCCGCCAGGCGCGCCTGCGGCGTCACCGTCACGGTCGTCCTGCTCTCCAGGAACTTGTCGCCGTTCGGGACTGTCTCGCCGAGTTTGTTGGTGTCGCTGAACGAGAACGCTGACACGGCGAAGTAGTAATCCTGGGCATCCCGCAGAGGCTCGTTCGTG
>JAOUEU010000090.1 GCA_029858555.1 Candidatus Zixiibacteriota bacterium | reverse complement strand
TTGCCCCCAAATATGTTGGCCAGAAAACACCCGATGAACAGCCCGGGAATAGCCGCCCGGGTGAGAAACGGCAGGACTGTCAGGGCTTCGGCGACACGCACCTGATAGACGCCGAACGATACCGGTGCCAGGAAATAACTAACGATCGCGTAAACAGCGGCTATCAACCCGGCGACTGCGATCTCCCTGACACTCAATTTCTCCACAAGAAGAAATCAAGCCGGCCGGTAGAGCGGCGTCAACCATTTTTGTGGGTGGTTTCGACAGCCACAAGTTGGGTCGGCCTGCGATCGAAGGTCTCGGCGGTCAGGCGCATATCGTGTATGTCATCCACGTCCAGTTCAACAGCCGATAGCTTATTATTGTCGGCCAGAATGAGAATCGGTCGATTGCCGCGAACTCGAACGGCCAGGGGAACGTACACGGTCTCAGGATTATTGTCTGCGCCCGCGCGGACGGCTATTTTGCGCCTTTCAAAGACAGCCATCAGAAAACGCGATAAAATCTCAGTACCGCGTTTCTGCTCCATCGGCTCGGTCCGCGCATCAAAGATGAAGAAATCGCCTTCACCGTTCTTCTTGTGCGCTTTTTCCTTTTCAAGCATCTTCTGGTCAATGATGCGAAACCTGCCTTTGAAGAACGGGTCCCCATACAGAGGATTATTCCTGAGGCAGTACCGAATCAACTGCATATCTTCCAGGCTGAGATCCATAAATGGCACGTCCGTGTCACGCATCAGCCGATATCCGTTCTGATAATAAACGGGTATGTTCATTCTGGACAGCGAGTTAAGGTCCCGATAGATGGTTCGATCGGAGACGCCGCATTCGGCCGCCATATCCTTTACCAGGACGCTGCCCCGGTTTTTGATCATGTTGACCAGGTAGATTAGTCGCTCCGCCTTTGTCATTCAGGCCCTCCTTTTGCCAAAACAAGTGTTTGCGCTGACGCCACCGACGTTTCTTAGTCTGCCGTTCCCGATCGTTTCGGGGCGTCAGTTCCGTCACCCGGAGTTGGTTTCCGAGCCGTAATACGCGTCATCTGGCGTCATCGGGTGACAAGCTCCGACATACTACGATGCGAATTTCGACAATAATTGACAGAAGTCAATACGAGCAAATTGCGCATAAAGTGCGTATTACTGGAGGGGAATCAAAGATTGCGAAGGTAGCTGTTGAGATTTATATCTTTGTGCTGGAGTTTCAGTTTCCTCCGGATCATCTCGCGATGCTTATGAATTGTGGCCGGCGAAATCCCCAGGATACTAGCTATCTCTTTGGATGACAATCGGTTTCTGATCATCTGGCAGATTTCCATTTCGCGCGGGCTCAAATGTGAAAAAATAGAACTGGCCGCGTCGACGAATGGCGAAGTAATCTCCTGCAGGCTTTTTTCCAGCAACACGACATGATCTCTGATGTCGACATCGTCGACGTCTTTAAGCTTAAGCAGTGTCGGCAGGAGAACTTTCTCGACATTGGCGACAATCTGACGTTTGAACTCCGACCTTTCGCTTTCGAGCCGGTTGAGTATTTCCTTGAGGGCGATGTTTCGGTCTTTGGCCACCTCCATCTCGGCGCGGATGCGATCATAGGCCCGGTGCAACTCATCGGCGGTACTCTTGCGCTCAGAAATGTCGCGCGTGAAGGCAAACATACCCTGGGGCTCACCGTTCGCATTCCTTACAAGGTACGTCCTCACCTCAACGGGAAACGTGGTACCGTCCTTCCGGATATATTCCTTCTCGTAGATGTCGGAATATCCTCGGGGAATCACCTGCTCCTCGAGGATTTTCAGTTCCATGGCGTGCCATTTGGCGGGTGTGATATCCCTGTATGTCATTTTGAGAAGTTCCACCGAAGTGTACCCCAGCATACGCTGAAACCCGGCGTTACTTTCGACGATATTTCCGGCCTTATCCACCGCTCCCGAGCCGTCCTGAAGGTTCTCATAGAGTTGTCGATACTTTTCCTCGGACCTTTTCAGAGCTTCTTCGGCCTGCTTTCGGGCGGTGATATTCCTCGCCACCACGAGAAATTGAGAGTCGGGAAGCGGCAGTACGCGGGCTTCATAAGTCTGGTCTCCACCGGGCAACGACAGAGTGTACTCCAAATGGTACACCTTATTGGTTCGCCGGATTGCAGCCATGGCAGTATGGTAACGGTCAGCTATACTCTTCGGCATCACCTCGTAGACTTTCCTTCCCAGGAATTCGTCCGGGGACACATATAATTCAGACACGGCCCTGGTGCTGTAGCTGATAAAAGTGCCATCGGAGTCCAGTCGAAAATACAGATCCGGAAAGGCCTCGAGCATCGATTGCAGTTCTACGACTTTTCGCGCCATCTCCTGATCGAGCGTCTTCTGATCACCGTCCTGAATCAAAAGCACGATGCATCCGCCGCTTTCGGCAGAGGTCCGATTCAGTCGGACCTGCACGGGGAACTCCGTGCCGTCCTTTCGCCGCCCCATCAGGAACAGAACCCGGGGCTCGTGCCCGCCGGCAGGCACGGCGCGGGCGGTGATGCTTCCGCTAAGGCAGGAATCATCGAACTCACCCGCCACCAGCATATTGAAGGGACGACCCGCCAATTCTCTCCGGGTGTATCCGAAAAGGGTCTCCACGTCGGCATTAACGCCGGTGATGGTTCCATCCGGCCCGATCAATACGAGAGCCCCCGGGGCTGCTTCAAAAGCGGACCCGTAGTCTACGCCACCCGATGAAGAACCGAACCGTTCTGGACCACCCCGTCTGGCCCGGTCGCCGTGATACTGTGCTCTCTGCCTTCGGTGTGCGGTCACGTAGTGCTCCTGTCTTCGGCCTGACTGCCGGAGGTAACTCACCGCAGCGTAGAGTCTGCCGTGGTACCTCGGCTGTCCGGAAGGTATTTTTCCGCCTCCCCCATGGTCGGGCAAAACCCTGCGCTGTCTGCCGCCCTGTTGAACTCATACCGTCGCTGAATCTCCACAATATGCCATTCGATGCGGCTGCACAAGAACAATCTGTTTTCGGGCGATTCGCAAAAGGCCGGTTATCGCCAGTGCTTTCGGTTGCAGCCAGCTATGGCGACTCGGAACGGTAGATGGCGGCGAGCGAGACGCCAAGTGCCAGCAGTTCCCGGCGAAGCTGCGGCGGGGATATTACTTCAGCTTCCTTTCCGAACCCCAGAATCCATCGCTGAATCTCGGCGGTTCCCCGACTGACAACCCGATAGATAATCTGGCCTTCGTCGACGCGTTCGATCTGTTCGCCGGGGTGATGTTGCGCCGACTGGACTACCCTGGCCGCTGAGCCGCAGAACTTTACAACGATCTCGACAGGATCGCCGCTGTAAACCTGCCAGCTGCCCTCAAAATACGACTCGGCATCGATATCGGGCCGGCGATCAAAGTGCTCATCCATGATCTTGAGGCTGATAATGCGATCGACGCGGAAAGTCCGGAATTGATTTCTCAGAAGGCACAAACCGACAAAGTAGAACGCCCGGCCTCGAAAAACGACGAAGTACGGCTCGACGATCCTTTCGGTCACGCCTGACGAAATGGAATCATAACGCATGGATAGCCGTCGGGATATCCGAACGGCCTCCTCCAGCGTTTCGAAAAAGTCGGTGACCTTGCGTTGGTCGACGGAGACGGATATGTCGATAAGGGTCGTCCGGGGGCCGAACCGGCTGTTCTGCCGGACGGTTCGAGACAGACCTGCGTCGACTTTAGCTTTTATCCGCTTGAGCAGGTCGCGGTAATTGCCAACCTCCTTGAGCGGCGTCGATTCAAGTGCAAGCTTCAGACAGCGGTACTCGTCCTGATCGAAGTTCAGAGGTGGCAGGAAGTTGTCGGAGGCCATCTTGTAACCGTTATCGTAATAGATGGGAACGTTGGCTTCGGACAAAGCGATGATGTCACGATAGACGGATCTCTCGGTCACGCCGCACTCCTCGGCGATCATGCGGGCATTGAGGTTTCTGCGAGACCGCAAAAGGTTGAGGATATAGAGCAGTCTGTCGTACTTGTTCATTCCCACGATTTATCCACCCGGTCCAAATATACAAAATCCCCTTCCAGAAGACAATATAGAGATTATCCCATACATCATGGACAACTCTCGAACTTTGACAAGGGTCCTGGAGGTGCCAGGTCAGGCACTGTAAGACGTTGCCATATAGCACATTAAGCCTAAAGATCGGCGGCGGCACCGGGTTTGCGCCTAAAGGTAACAGAACACGGTATGAAACCTCAACCACCGGAGGAATAATGTCTAGGAAGCGGTCCAGGAGGAGACAACAGGACGCAACTAATGTCTTTGACTCCTTTCTTTTTAAATTCTCCAGCAAAGCGTTTCTGGGATTGATAATTGTCGTCGCCTTTTTGACCCTGGCCCAGTGCACGGTAAAGAAGCCGGAAGCGCCGAGTTGGAATACAAACCTGATCGTCCCCCTCGTAAACCGGACGTATCCGATGGAAGAAATCGTGCAGAAGATCGACCAGGAAGGACTCCAGATGGATTCGGAGGGGAATGTGACGTATGCTCTGTCGGAAGATCTGGATACGGTCGGCCTCGAGCCCGGAGACTTGTCTACGACAGACCTGGGCTACGCTGTGTCCGAGACACTGGGAATCATCCGGCTGGATGCTCCCACCGGTGATGTCGCGACCCACCAGTTTGCCGGTATAAGCCAGCTAACGCTGCTGATGTCCGGTGATGAAGCAACGGTGCCCGCGACTAATTTTTCCGTGGGTGAAAATATGGCAATCAATGCCGTCTTCTCCAGCGCCACGGTCGCCGAGGGCCAGGCGTTGGTCGAAATAGTCAACAACCTCGGCCTCGATCTTGATACCATCATAGTATCGGTAGTGGACAATTACTTCGGGCTGATAGCCAGCGATACTCTACCTGATACGCTCTATAACGGCAGCACCGATACAGCAATTTTACTTCTGGACGGCCGGACGATCAGCAATTCCTGGCGGGTAGATGCATACTGCCATACGCCCGGCGGGTATGTCACCGGCATATCCACACGATATATTGAGACCGGTCTGGACTTTGGAGACAGTATCACGGTTTCAGCCGCTGTAGCCGAAATCCCGCCCCTGGTACGGAATTTCAGTGAACAGGTGGCCCTTGACGAGAGCGACCGGGTGGACACGGCCGTGCTGGCCTCCGGTCAGTTGAGTCTGATACTGTCCAACAACACGAGCCTTGACGCCGACCTGACGCTGTCATTACCGGATTTTATCCTGAGCGGGGCGCCGATAACTGTCAACCAGACGGTCGCCGCCAACCAGACTGAAAACGTGGCGATCGACCTGGCGGACTGCCTGATCGTGCCGTCCGACAACACGGTGCCTCAGCTTCTCGACATCAGCGTCGTGGCCGACATACCGGGGTCCGGTTCGAACCGGGTGCCAATCGACCAGGCCGACAGCATCGCCGTACAAGCCGACCTGACGTCCCTGACCTTCCGTTCTGTGACAGGTGTTTTCGATAGTATCTCGGCCAGTTTTGACGGCGTACAGGAGCAGATAGATGTCCCGACGGGATTTGACTCGGTGCAGATCCAGGTGGCCGTCCTGAACCTGGAGGTGGAAAACCGCATTGACCTGCCCGGCTATCTCGACGCCCGCCTGACGGGTAACCACGGCAACTACATCGAACTGAGTGGCGCCATCGAGCCGGCGGGTGACAGTTTTTCTACGACCACCTTTACGCTAGTTGATTCGGCCAATTTCCTTGCCCCCATCCCATCGGAGATCACCGCTTCAGGGCAGGTGACATTCGGCGATGGCGTGTACCAGGGCAAACTGGAGGACAATGATTACATCTTCGCACACATAGATGTGACGGCTCCCCTGCATGTGGTCATTCCTCAATGCCGAGTAGAAACCGATATCACCGGCGAGGAGATCGACCAGGAAGATATTGACAAGATAACCGACCACGTCCTCGAAGCGAAATTTGTCTACAACATAATAAACCACCTGCCGGCCGGCGCCGCTGTCACTTTCTACATGGGGCCGGATTCGGCGAACCTGTTCAGCAATTACCAGTTGCGAGTCCCCAAGGACGATACCGACACCATCTTCGTCGTCGCCGCGCCGGTAGACGCACTGGGCCTGGTGAGCGATACGGCATCGACCGGCTACCGGGAGATAACACTGGACAGTCTCGATATGCAGATTCTCAAGAATGAGACTCTCTACATCGGGCAGGAACTGCTTCTGGAAAGTTCCGGCGGAATTCCCGTGAAATTCATCCAGAGTGACTACTTCAAGGTGATTGGCCGCATCGAGGTTGAATACCGCTTCGATGGTGATCTGTAAGGAGGCGATAAAGATGCATAGATCTCTAAGGATTGATAAATACGCCGTTTGCCGGCGTCTGGCAGCGTCGGTGGTTATAGCGGTCCTGCTCTTGTCGGCGTCAATTGACGCCCAGGGATTGTCCTCGGCCCGCAGTGTGGCCATGGGCGGGGCTCATATTGGACTGGCCCGAGGTGTCGACGCGGCCAGGTATAATCCGGCCAACCTCGGTTTTGCGGACTACCAGCAGACCAGGCTGGAAATCGCCGGCGTCGGGGCTGACATCGTCAACAACACCTTCACGCTGGAGGATTACAATTCTTACACCGGGTCCTTTCTGACCTCTGATGACAAGGACGACATCATGTCGAAAATCCCAAAAGAGGGATTGAAGATATCTGCCGAGATCGAGGCCAGCGCGCTGGGTTTTTCAATGGGTCCGTTCGTCGTCGCCACCACCGGTGTGGGTGCGGCGGCGGTAAATCTCAACAGGGATATTGTTGACTTGGTGCTCAACGGGAATTCTCTCGCCGACACAGTGCGCGTCGACGGGAGCTATTCAGATGCCGTGGGTTACGCAACTCTTGGCCTGTCCTATGGCCGACCCGTCCTCATGCTTGGCGGCAGGGAACTGGCCGTGGGCGCGACCGCAAAGTACATCCGCGGCCTCGGCGTTGAACGGGTGGTCGAAGCCGAAGGTATAGCCACGACTTATGAGTATGGTTTCGCCGGTGAGGGTCGCCTCATCGCCCAGACAGCCGGCGGCGGACATGGTTTCGGCCTTGATCTCGGCGCGGCTCTCCGGGTCAGCCGGGATTATATGGCGGGCGTAAGTATCCGCAACGTCCTCAGCACCATCCGCTGGAGCAAACAACCCGAGGAGCACGGGTATATCTTCAGCTTCGACACGATGACGGTGGACAATTCAGACAACGACGAGTTGGTGGTATCCGATGATTACAGCCGGGATATATCGTCGTTTTCCACTTCCCTGCCGTCAGTCATGACGCTGGGTTTTGCGAAGACCTCCGGTTCCATAGTATGGGCTGTTGACTATGTTCAGGGATTCCGCAAGGAGGCCGCTGGCGCTTCGACGAAACCGCGTCTGTCCGTAGGCATGCAATGGCTGCCGGTTCAAATGTGGCCCCTGCGGGCGGGCTTTTGTGCCGGCGAGAATAAGAGCCCTTCATTCTCATTCGGTTCCGGCGTGAAGGCTTCGGCGTTCTATCTCGATTTTGCGGCCGTGGTCGGCTCGTCATTCTCGGGATATTCGTCCAAGGGCCTTAACGTGGCAATCTCGACCGGCGTTATTCTCTGACAGTCGCCCGGGTAGCCGCAAAACGGCAGGCTCGGCAAAATTTCTCCGCTCAATCACTCCTCCTGGCTACCCTTAGTGGCGGCGGTGCCAAGACGGCACCGCCGCCTGTTATGTCTCATGCAATCCTTCCCATGGAAATACGCCGGGAAGGGCTATAGGCGGTCGCCCACAGCCAGATGCAGCCTGCCACCTGGATCACGGCATGGGGCCCGCCCCACACCCACCCAATCATCCCCCTATAACGCAGAGGCTTACGGCCATCATGCCGGGTCGGCACCGCCTTTGCACAAAGTATTTCCGGTGATTTGTGAAACGCACGGAATGAGCCTCTATGAACAGCCGCACGCAAAATAGAAGACTTAAGCAGCCTCGCCTTCTGGGGCCGGCAGCGCTCGTGGTCATGCTGGCCGGATGCAGCCTGGCCGCCCCGCCCCACCCCGGCCTGCTGGCGGCTTCGCCTGTTGGGAAAACCGCGCCCGGCTACTACCTGACCCACCTGGACGGGCTCCGGGCAAAAGGCGTTAATCAAGTTTACAACCCTTTCGTGAAGAACGTCGGCCGCGAATCGCTCGCCCAGGCGGCGGCCCTGGCGGGAGAGTTGAGACTACTGGCCGTGCTCGTGGAATTCACCGACCATCCGGCTTCCGTTGGCGAATCCTTTTTCGATTCGCTGGTTTTCGGCACGCAGGGAGCGACGGTCAGTAGCTACTACGGCGAGATTTCTTATGGACAGCTCGATCTGGTTACTCTCCATCTGCCGTCGTCCGTCGGCTGGGTCACAGCCCCCAACACCTACGCTTATTACGTTGACGGCAAGAGCGGAACGGGTGATTACCCGCGCAATACGCAAAAGCTGGTCGAAGACATCGTCGATATGATTGACGCGGCCGTCGATTTCGCTCAATACGATAACGACGGTGACGGTTTTGTTGACAACCTGATGGTTGTGCACAGTGGACCCGGGGCGGAATTCAGCGGCGGCGATGATGACATCTGGTCTCACAAGTACGCTATAGCTCCCCGGGAGAAGGACAACGTATACATTTCCACGTATACGATTCAGCCCGAATACTGGACCGAGCCGGGCGATATGACCGTCGGCATCTACGCCCATGAGTTGGGCCATGTATTCGGCCTGCCGGACCTGTACGATACGGATTACTCGTCGCGCGGAATCGGTCGCTGGGGACTGATGTCTTACGGAAGCTGGAACGGACCTTCCGGAATGGGCGAGTCCCCGGCTCACCCCTGCGCCTGGAGCCGGGCCGTCATGGGTTTCGTGGTCCCGTCCGAGATTACCGCCAGTCGATACGAAGCCGCCATGAGCGATGTGGAGACGGGGGGGCCGGTATTCCGCCTGCCAACGGCGGTTCCGGGCAATCAGTATTTCCTGGTGGAAAATCGCCAGCGGGTTGGATTTGATGCACACCTGCCCGGCAGCGGCCTTTTGATATGGCATGTCGACGAGAGTTATGAGGATAACCAGTACGAATGGTGGCCGGAGGCGGCCGGATCAAATCATTACGCGGTGGCGCTGGAACAGGCTGATGGTCTTTATGAGCTGGAGAGAAACATGGACTATGGCGATGCCGGCGATTGCTTTCCCGGAACAACGGCCAACAACGCCTTCACGGCGCATTCGCGGCCATCGTCGGACACCTACGCGAGTATCGCCACGGGTGTTGCCGTAGACAATATTGCCATGGCCGGTCACACCATGTATGCGGACCTGGTTGTCGATTCATCGGCAATCAGCACGGGGCTCGATGACAACCTCCCTTTCACACTCACCTTGAGCCAGAATTACCCCAACCCGTTTAACCCCGCGACGATAATAGAATTCTCACTGGAGTACGCTTCGGAGGTTCGCCTGGAGGTTTTTAACACCCTGGGGCGACTGGTGACCGTAATTATAGATGACACCAGAGGACCGGGTCTGACCAGGGTCGCCTGGGACGGCTGCGACCAGGCCGGCCGGGATGTGGCCTCCGGGGTCTACTACTACTCGGTTACAGCGGGTGACAAGAGACAGGTAAAAAAGATGATGTTGGTTCGTTAGGTACGATGCTTATTGGATTCGTATTGTAACGACAGGTAACTCTACCACTCATTCCTACCCCGGCATTTCACGCCGGTGTCTCGCTTCGAGAATCAGTCAGACAGATTGTATCCCGTCGGAACGGGTTCCTGCTGATGGCGCTGATCCCGCTGAGATTTTTTGTACCTTGTATGGCAGGTCTTGCAGCGTTTGGGCTCTTCATTGTACCCGCGCTCTACAAAGTACTGTTGCGCCGCTGAAGTGAAGACAAACTCCTCACCGCACTCCGTGCAAATGAGAATCTTCGGTTTGAAACCGTTTTCCATTTTCCCCCCTCAAAAATTTCGGATAACATCCATGTTATTTCGAAATAAGGGTGTAGGTTTTGATAATGTATACCAGAGCCTAAAATTAGTGTCAACAAAAAAACAAAAGAAAAATCAATACGGATTGCAGGCCGGTGGCGTACCGCCGCCAAATAGATAAGTGATCATACCGGTGACATCCGAGATATTTACCGCGGACGAGCAGTTAAAGTCACCCGCCAGAAACACCGGTACCGGTGCGGGGCCGTTGCCGAAAAGAAAAGTCGTCAGATAGGCCACGTCGCTGACGTTTATCTTGCCGGAGAAGTTGGCGTCACCCTTCTGCAGGACGATCTCGGCAATATGGGTCAGAGAGTCAAAGACGGCCGGCTCACCCCATGATCTTGCCGAGAAGTACAGCTCGCAGGTGGTGCCCAGCGGCGTGGCCGAGGGTGCGGTCACCTCTACCGTAATAGTGGTATCCTGCCCCGCCAGCAGCGGCTTGCTGACGGTATCCGCAGTCACCCAGCCCAGATTGTCGCTAAAGATAATGTCGAAAATATCATTGTGGGTGGACGTGTTGGTCACCACGAACTCAAAGGGCCGGGAACCGCCGGAATAAAGGGCTGTGTCACTTGCCGAGGCGACCTCGACGGCGTAAATCGGCACCTCCTCCACCGCGTATGAGAAGTTGGCGCCGCTGGAGAATTCGCTGAGGTTGGCGCCCACCAGAATAATCCGATAATATGAGCCGATATTTTCGACTATCTCGGCGCCCTGGTACGTCACCGGATCCAGTTCGATCTTGACGAACTCATGGGTGTTGATGCTCGTCGACTTGATGAGATAAGCGCTCCACTGCCTGGAATCGGCGCCATCAAAAATGAAACGCCACGTGCCGGTAGTCGTACCGGGGACGAACTGCACGTAACAGGAGCCATAACCGGCCGGGCTCTTGGGTGAGTTCTGCACCGGGACCGGGAAGAAGCTGTGGCTCCGACCGATATTGACCTGCAGATATTCGTCACCGTTGTCATAATGCAGCCCGTCATCACGCCCGCCGGTGACATAATTCCACGAAGTGAATTCAGCAAAGGCGGAGTCCTGAGTCCAGCCGTAACGTCCCGCCAGCGTATCGGATAGAACACCATAGACGGTCGGGCTGTACCGAGCGCCTTCCCACACCGCCACCATCAGCGAGGTATCGAATCTCTGTGTCAGGTACATCCCCCAGACAAAGCACGAATAGTAGTGGTATGAGTTTTCCATGAGGGACTTTTCCGGATAGAAGAAGAAGTCAGCCATATAGTTATAGTTGTCGTTAACGTGGGGATAGACAATATCCTCCATGTGCGTGGCATCCAGCTCCATATACCAGCTTCCCTCGCCAATGTCATAGGCCCACTGAGTGGCGTGGTGGAACTCATGAGCCGCCGTCGCCTTGGCCGCCCCCTGCCACTGCCCCTCCGGGTCGTCGTTTGGCGGAAAACCTTGAAACGTATGATGCAGGACGATGTAGCTGATGTAATCATCCCAGGGTTCAGGCCCGGGTGACTCGGGGACGGTCATCCCGTAGTACTCAAAATCATCGAAATAAATGTCATACTTGTTATCGCCGCCCTGCCCGGCATCGGCCGGGGGTGGCAGATACCCCAGCCGCTGGTGCTCGTCATATGAGGTGTCACAGTAGGCAGCGCATTTCTCTACAAAATCGGGGATACCGCTGAGATCATCGTCGGCCGCAGGTACCGCCGTCAACCCGGTGAGGTCGTAATGCAGCTTGAAGAACCCCCCCGGGGAATCATAGGTATAGGCTGTCGGCTGCCTCATCAGCGCCTGACCGAAGGCCAGTTGGGTGGATGGCGCCAGCTTGTCCCAATCGAGAACTATTTC
>JAOUEU010000353.1 GCA_029858555.1 Candidatus Zixiibacteriota bacterium | reverse complement strand
GGCCGGGCCCCATCGGCTCCCCCACGAAAGGAGTGAACCCCGATGAGAAGTAAGATTACACGCGTGTTTATTGGGGCTATCGTCGGCATCCTTATTAGCTCCGGCAGCCTTACCTTGCTATCGACGAGCGCCCGAGCGGATGGACTGGTCTTCCGCGATGACTTCGCCTGTTACGATACACTGAATATACCCTGCTCTGGATACTGTGGCGGGATCGACGTCTGCCTTGACAGTACCGGTTTCTTCTCTCAGATAAATACAACAACCATCCCCAGTAACGGCGCTCGGGGATACCTGTATAACAGGTTCGATGCTTTCGGTAATCAGGTGCTGCCTGTCGCGCTGTTTCTGCCCGATACGGTATCTCTGGATACTATTTGGCGGCAGAATGTCCGACTCTACTGCTTCGGCAATGACTTTGGCACTACGGCGGCTGTAGGTTCGGTGGAGAATCGGGGCGCAGATCCAATCCACCCCCCGTGGAATATCGTAGCCTTTCTTTTTGACCGGCTCGGCGCGCAGCAAGGGCACCCGGTATGCTTCGACTGCGATGATCCGTACGGTTACCCCAACCATGTGTTTTTCGGGTCGGGCGCAATCAACAATGCCGGCGTAGTGGGGGCTGTCTGGTATGTCGAAATAGATCCGCCTTATGAAGACAGTCTATATGCGCGCCTTTACTACCCCGATGGAGACAGTCTCGGTCCCTGCATATCACTGTTCCAGTTCCCGGCACCACACGATCCCACCAATGTCATAGTGTGGCCGCGCATCGGGGTTGCGGACGATAATTCGTTTGCCGTAACGTGGATATCCGACCACAGCTCCAGGTTATATTATATAGTCATCAACTCTGATGGTACCCCCCGCTGTGACGTGCAACTCGTCTACCCGGACATTGAGGGTGTCAGACCGGGGTATCGCGCCCCGTTCCACGTTGACCTTGCCATGGAGGCTGACGGCGACTTCTACATTGCGTGGTATGCCAAATACTCGGGGATCGGCTCGCCGTGCCTGGTCCAAGTCTTAATGCGGGGTTTTAATGCCGACGGCACGCCGAAGTATGATCCGATGCGTATAGTGGACACAGATTCCACCAGGCTGCCCTACACCTACGGCTGGGGACCATATCCTTCGATCGACTGCGACGATTCGGGCAACGTGCTGGTGGCCTGGTCCGACGGTCGCGACTTCCGTGGATACCCCGACCCATTCGATCCACGGAACGTCTACGCTCAGAAGATCGACCCGCAGGGCCGCCTGGTCGGCCCCAACTATCGCATTAACAACAACCTCGGAAACGCCTGCTACCTTGGCGAGAACTCCATGTGTGACATCAACAACGCCGGGCAGGCCGTAATTCTGTGGTACAACGAGACCGGACCTTGCCAGGTAAGCGCGCAACTCATACCCTATCACGATATCGGCACGTTCGTGCCCGGCGATCTGAACCTCGATTTCAAGGGCAACATCTCCGACCTTGTCTACCTCTTAACTTATCTTTACAGCGGTAAGGCCGACAGCATGAACTTCTGGCCAAAATCCCTGCCCGATTTCAATGGTGACGGCAAGAACGGCAACATCACCGATGTCTGCTATATGGTGGATTACCTTTTCGGCACACCCACCGGTCCGGCTCCTCACACACCTTACGAAGGCATACGCGAACCGCTGCCTCTCTGGCCGGGCCCCATCGGTTCCCCCGCGAAAGGAGTGAACCCGGACGAGGAGTAGGATTGCATCATATTCGGCCGGGGCTGGGCAGGTGGTTATGCTTGTCTTGAACTGTCTGTTTATATTATCGTCTGGCACCCGTGCCGATGACCTGGTCTTCCGTAACGATTTCATCTGCTATGACACTTTCAATACTGAACTGTTCGATAACAATGCCTGGAACGATGTGAGTCTTGACGGGGACGGTAACATCTCCCAGATAAACTGCACTTCTGTCTTGGTTCCCGCTGGCGGATCGATGCTATCATACCAATTCAACCGTTTTGACAAATACGGCGACCAGGTCCTGCCTGTAACTTATTTCATGCCGGACACTGTCAGTTGGGACAGTATCTGGACTGTCGATTCTCGTATTCTCTGTTATACCAACGAGGATGGCTTAACAGTGGTGCCGGGGGAGGTACGTTTACGCCCCCTTTCCGCGGGGAAGGTGGCAGCATTCCGGTTTAATAGGTACGGCTATGAGTTAGACCACCCCTTCTGTATTGACTGTGACATTCCTTACGCTTATGGTTTCACCCCATACCTGGCAACAGGTGACATAAACAGTTCTGGCATTATCGGCGTTGTGTGGAACGCGGTTGGGGTTTACCCGATAGACGACGACAGTATCTACGCGCGCCTTTACTATCCCGGCGGTGACACTGTTGGTCCCCGGATATCTGTCTACGACCTGCCGTCGCCCGTCGATCCTAAGCGTGCTCGTGAGATGGTTCGGATGGGTGTGGCGGACGACAGCTCTTTTGTCGTGTCCTGGATATCCGCTGAGAGCGGCCGGGCTCTTTTCGCTATCTTTAACGCGGACGGTAGTCCCCGGACGGACATCATGCTGGCCGACAGTATTGGCGGTGAATGGAGCTCGCGTTTTGCCTTTGGGCCGTCTCGGCTGGACATGACCATGGAGGCCGACGGTGATTTCTATATAGTCATTTTCGGTCACCCCCCGACCGACTGCGCGGGTTTTGCTCAGATATACTTACGCGGTTTCAATGCCGACGGCACGCCCAAGTACAATCTGATGCGGATAACCGACACTGACTCCACCTGGATATGCAATGGCGAGTATATCCAGCCATCGATTGAC